>JAQTXW010000082.1 GCA_028688575.1 Methylotenera sp.
CAGTTTGTGGTAATGCGGCTGGTGAAACTTGCCCAGCTTATCTTGGCCCAGTATTAAGAAGCCATTGGGGCGTTGAAGACCCTGCACATGCAACTGGTACCGATGAGGAAATCGATGCGGCATTTGTTAAGGCATACAGTATTTTGCGTGCGCGTATTGAAGCCTTTCTAGCTTTACCGCTCGAAAAACTCAAGCATGACAAAGCTGCACTTAAAGCAGAGATGGATAAGATTGCAGCTAATATTACTTAAGGAAATAGCATGACGAAATCAATACAAGTATTTGACCCCGCAATGTGCTGTAGCAGTGGCGTATGCGGAACAGATGTAGATCAGCAATTAGTCAATTTCTCTGCTGATGCAGATTGGGCTAGAAATAACGGCGCACACATTGAGCGTTTCAATCTGGCGCAACAACCCATGGATTTTGCCAACAACAAGGTGGTGCGAGATTTTCTTGAACGTTCTGGTCAAGAAGCATTACCACTCATTCTGGTTGATGGTGAGTTTGCCTTGGCTGGTCGTTACCCAAACCGCACTGAGCTTGCACGCTGGGCTGGAATAGCCTCTGTGGTTGAAGTGCAGCCAGCATCTGGATGTTGCAGTGGCAGCAAATGCTGTTAATCCCGCAACAACCTCTTTATATCTAGCTTAGGACAATCCATGCAGTTTATTGACCAACCACCTCGCTTTCTCTTCTTTACTGGTAAAGGTGGTGTAGGTAAGACTTCTATTGCCTGTGCAACTGCAATCCAATTAGCAGAGAGTGGCAAACGTGTACTTTTGGTAAGTACAGATCCTGCATCTAATGTTGGTCAGGTATTCGGTATTAGCATCGGTAACAATATTACCGCCGTTCCAGCAGTATCTAATTTAGCCGCACTTGAAATAGATCCTCAAGCAGCCGCTCAAGGTTATCGTGATCGTATTGTTGGTCCGGTGCGTGGTATCTTGCCTGATGATGTTGTTAAGGGCATAGAAGAGCAACTCTCAGGTGCATGTACGACTGAGATTGCAGCGTTTGATGAGTTCACTGCATTACTCATCGACTCACCAGTCACTGATGATTACGACCACATTGTCTTTGATACCGCACCAACTGGGCATACCATTCGTCTGCTTCAACTTCCGGGTGCATGGAGTGGATTTCTGGAAGAAGGTAAAGGTGATGCCTCTTGCCTTGGCCCTTTAGCTGGTCTTGAAAAACAACGTGAACAATACAAAGCGGCTGTGGATGCACTTGCGGATGGCAAGCGTACAAGACTGATATTGGTCGCTCGCGCTCAACAATCGACATTACGTGAAGTTGCACGAACACATGAAGAGCTGGCCGGTATTGGCTTGAAGCAGCAGTATTTGGTCATCAATGGTATTTTGCCAAAGATTGAAGCTGAAACAGATACTTTAGCAGCCGCAATTTACAAGCGTGAGCATGCTGCACTGAATAATATTCCAGAAGTATTAAAGCAATTACCGCAAGATCAGGTAGCACTTAAAGCTTTCGACTTGGTCGGTCTTGATGCTTTGCGCCAACTATTAACAGATACCCCTTACCAACAGCATGGAACTAATGAGTCATCTGTTGAAGTGGATAAACCTAGTCTGTCTCAATTAGTGGATAGCATTGCAGAAGATGGTCATGGATTGGTCATGACAATGGGTAAAGGTGGCGTTGGTAAAACTACTGTTGCAGCAGCAGTTGCTGTCGAATTAGCCAATCGTGGACTGCCTGTACATCTGACCACATCAGACCCAGCAGCCCATCTATCAGACACACTCAATGGTTCATTAGACAATCTAACTGTAAGCCGCATTGACCCGCACGAGGAAACCGAGAGGTATCGCAATCACGTTCTGGAAACTAAAGGTGCACAGTTGGATGCTCACGGTCGTGCTCTGCTAGAAGAGGACCTGCGCTCACCTTGTACTGAAGAGATTGCGGTATTCCAAGCCTTCTCACGCATTATTCGTGAGGCTGGAAAGAAGTTTGTGGTCATGGATACAGCACCAACAGGGCACACCTTGTTATTACTGGATGCAACAGGTGCCTACCATCGTGAAGTCGCTCGCCAAATGGATAAAGCTCACCTGCAATTCACGACACCGATGATGCAGCTACAAGATCCAAAACAAACCAAAATACTCATCGTAACGCTTGCAGAAAAAACGCCGGTGTTAGAAGCAGCCAACTTGCAAGTCGATTTGCGTCGCGCTGGCATTGAACCATGGGCTTGGGTGATTAACAACAGCGTTGCCGCAACTACAACCATTTCATCATTGCTACACCAACGCGCACTTAATGAGTTAGTTGAGATTAACTCTGTGGCTCAACAGTATTCAAAACGCTATGCAGTGGTGCCAATGCTGAAAGATGAGCCTATTGGTGTTCAGCGACTATTAGATTTAGCGGCTGGTTAATACTTACATGAATCGTTTATTCAGCCTTCCAAACAAACAGCCGCTTCTATTCCTCATAATTGCCGCCAGTATCTGGCTGGCACTTTATCAGGTTCTAATCCCGCTATCTGAGTTGATTGTGCAAAACCTACCAGTTGAGCGTAACAGCCGTCTTGGCAGTGCCTTGCAATTCTTCTTTTACGACACACCAAAAGTATTGATGCTATTAACGGCTGTAGTGATGGTCATGGGTATGGTTAACTCATACTTCACACCAGAACGTACCCGTGCGTTGCTGGCTGGTCGACACGAAGGTGTTGCTAATTGTATGGCAGCCAGTTTAGGAATTGTCACACCTTTTTGCTCTTGTTCTGCTGTGCCTTTGTTCATTGGCTTTGTACAAGCTGGTGTGCCGCTAGGTGTGACGTTTTCATTCCTGATTTCTGCACCGATGGTGAATGAAGTGGCTCTTACTTTGCTATTTGCCATGTTCGGCTGGAAAGTCGCAGGGCTTTACCTGATGATGGGTTTAATGATTGCCATTATTTCAGGGTGGGTGATTGGTCGCTTAAATATGGAAGAGCATCTTGAAGACTGGGTGCGTAATATGCCCAAGGTAAGTGCTACGCTTGATGATGCCAGCCTTACTTTAGCAGACCGCGTTCAGACAGGATTTGCTTCAGTACGCGAGATTGTAGGCAAGGTTTGGCCTTATATCCTAGTCGGTATCGCTATCGGTGCAGGCATTCACGGTTATGTGCCAGAAGACTTTATGGCCAGCTTTATGGGTAAAGATGTATGGTGGGCAGTCCCAGTATCAGTGCTTATCGGCGTGCCGATGTATACCAATGCAGCTGGCATTATCCCTATCGTAGAGGCATTACTTGCCAAGGGTGCGGCACTAGGTACGGTACTCGCATTCATGATGAGTGTGATTGCACTTTCATTGCCGGAAATGATCATTTTACGCAAAGTACTTAAACCAAGATTGATTGCAACTTTTATTGGCGTAGTCGCTTCTGGCATTATTCTGGTTGGCTATGTATTTAATGCAGTTTTATAAGGAGTAAGTCATGAAAGAAATCAAAGTGCTAGGAACAGGCTGTGCTAATTGTAAAGCGACAGTGAAGCTTGTAGAAGAAATTGCAAAAGCCAAGGGTGTGGAAATCACTCTGGAGAAAGTTGAGGACATTCAGAAGATCATGGCATATAACATTATGTCCACACCTGCTGTAGTCATTGATGGGCAAATTGTTCATGCTGGCGGAATCCCTGCTAAGGGTAAGGTAGAAGGTTGGTTTTAACTTGCGAACTTCAGCACAGCATTTACTCAAGGTAACAGGTGATATATGACAGATCACCATCATGACCATAGCCATGAAGTCAGCGACTTTAATCGTGCTTTTTTAATTGGTATAGCACTGAATGCATTATTTGTCGGAATAGAAGCCTTTTATGGTTGGAAGGTTAACTCTTTGGCATTGCTTGCTGATGCTGGGCACAACTTTTCTGATGTGCTTGGTTTAGTGCTTGCATGGGGTGGTGCATTGGCTGTAAAGCTCCGTCCAAACATACGTCACACTTATGGCTGGAAGCGTGCCACCATCCTAGCAGCATTTGCTAACGCTTTATTGCTATTGGTTGCCATGGGATCTTTGGCATGGGAGGCAGTCGGGCGGCTTAGCACACCAGAGCCTGTGCAAGGCATCACTGTTATGGCTGTTGCTGGAGTTGGCATCCTGATTAACACCGCTACAGCATTGCTCTTTATGCGTGGTCGTAAAAGTGATTTAAATATACGTGGTGCATTTCTGCATATGGCGGCTGATGCACTGGTTTCATTAGGCGTAGTTATCGCTGGTGCACTTGCTTTATGGTTCGGCTGGAACCTGCTGGATCCAATAGCAAGTCTTTTGATTGCTGCGGTCATACTTGTAAGCACTTTTGGCTTGTTCCGTGAGTCACTTCATCTGATGTTTGATGGAGTGCCTGCAAGTATAAATCTCCTTAAGGTTCGAGCATATCTGGAATCTTTGTCAGGTGTTGAAAACGTTCATGATTTGCATGTTTGGGCGATGGGTACATCACAAATTGCACTGACCGCGCATTTAGTTATGCCCAAAGGAAGTTCAGGTGATGCTTTTCTGGAGGATGTTACAGAGGGTCTGCATGAGCAGTTTGGAATCGGACACTCGACCATTCAAATCGAAATAAACTTAACAACACATGGCTGTGAACAATAATTTTATCAGGTAAATAAAAATGGAATCTAAAAAGAAAATATTACCCATGAGCATTTTTGAGCGTTACCTTACGCTATGGGTGGGTATATGCATTGCAGTTGGGATTATTCTTGGTCAACTTTTCCCTGCTATATTTCAGGCGATTGGCAGCATGGAGTTCGCACAGGTCAATTTACCTGTTGGATTGTTGATTTGGGTAATGGTCATTCCAATGCTGGTAAAAGTTGATTTTGGCGCATTACATGAAGTTAAACAGCACATACGTGGCATTAGTGTTACCTTGTTTGTGAATTGGTTTGTTAAACCATTTTCAATGGCATTTTTAGGTTGGCTCTTTATCCGAAATCTATTTGCACCAATGTTGCCCCCAGATCAGATTGATAGTTATATCGCAGGTCTTATATTGTTAGCAGCGGCACCATGTACTGCCATGGTGTTTGTATGGAGTAGGCTAACCAATGGTGATCCATTATTTACACTGTCCCAGGTCGCGTTAAATGACACCATCATGATTTTTGCGTTCGCGCCAATAGTGGCTTTGCTGCTGGGGATTTCTGCCATTACTGTGCCTTGGGCAACGCTAGTGACTTCTGTAGTGCTTTATATTGTGATTCCAGTCATTTTAGCGCAATGGT
>JAQTXW010000042.1 GCA_028688575.1 Methylotenera sp.
ATGAGGCTTATTGGGGTTATGTGCAATTGCCAAAAGCTGCATAAATTGACTGCGCCAGTTTTTTTAATCAGTAAACTTTACACTTATAAATCAGTGAAAGTTGTTCAATCAAACTGGGCCACCTCTCTCGACGTAACGAAGTGAAATCGAGGTTTGTCAGGTTTTCACTCGATTTTCTAAATGGGAATCGAAGGCCATGCACATAGCGCTCCTAGATTCCGCTTTGCTACATCTAGGCTACGCTTGCTCAATTATCCACTCAAAAATAACAAAAAAAGCCCCTATCGAATTCGACAGGGGCCAACGTGGAGTTCTAAAACCTAAATTATTTTAAATTTCATCTAACGCTAAACTAGCAATTAGAATTTTTTACCAATACCAATACCGAATACCCATGGGTCAATGTCCAATGAGTCAATTTTGGTCCAACGATTACTTGTTGCTGCACCCTTTAACTTGACATCAGTATCAATCGATACATATTTGATATCAGCATTGATTAACCAGCCGTCTTTCAAGTTAACATCCAAGCCAGCTTGCAAGGCATAGCCCCAGCTATCATTGTCTACCTTAATTTTATAGCCACCTAAAGCACCTTGTCTTACATTTAACTTGCGATCCAAGAATGCCGTGTAATTGACACCAGCGCCTACATATGGATCAAAGGTTTGATCTGGGTTAAAGTGCCATTGCACAGTCAATGTAGGTGGCAATACGTCTACACTACCCAATAGTTGATTAGGAATTGTGTTTGATGCAGCACTTCCTGTAATACTTACATCATGTTTGGAGCCTGTTGCCAGAATCAACTCCAAAGCGATATTTTTTGTAACATAGTAAGAAATATCCAGCTCAGGAATTGTGTTGCTATCTACTTTTAACTCAGCTCCTTGACCAATAAGCGTACCAAGCCCCAAGTTATTCACGGTCTTACCCAATTTACTGTCTTCATCTGGGTTAATGTTCACTGCACGCGCACGCACTACCCAGTCACCTGCTTCTGCTTGTGCCAACATGGGTGAAAATGCAGCTGCGATTGCTAACACTACTAATGATTTTTTCATCTTGTTACTCTCCACTTAAATTAAAAAAATACACCTAAATTCAATAGGCTGAATTATACGGATTAAATAATGCGGGAATTTGATATGTATCAATAAAATGTCAGCAAAATAGCCACTTGTTGTTTTTTTACAACAAAAACTGGTCAAATAAGCCATATGTGCAGCAAAAATCGCATTTATAGACAGTAGCCAATCCGTAGACTGGGTTCAGGATGACGGTGCTGGTTCACTTCATATTCAGTTCATAATCCTCAATGAGGCTCTATTTCAGCATGTCATTTTATTGCGATTATCGTGCTGATATAGGCCAGCGTCTAACATATACCTACTATTTTTCAAATGGTCTGCCCATGCCATAAATAGCGCTTTTTACATTAAAGTAATTCAAACATGGCGATAGATTCAACATGTGCAGTATGTGGGAACATATTAATCACACCTGCTGCACTGAGCGTGTAGCCTTTTTCATTCACCAGTATGCCAGCATCACGCGCGAGCGTTGCGGGGTTGCAGGACACGTAAACAATCCGCTGCGGGCTACTTTGCGCTTGTATGGATTTAATTAATTCAAACGCACCATCCCTAGGAGGGTCTACCAGCCACTTTTCAAAACGGCCGAGCTCGGCTAGCGCTTCTGGTGTCATTTTAAATAAATCTGCCACGCTGAACTCAACGTGGTCAATTGCATTTAACTCGGCACTTTCCTGAGCGCGCTCTACCAAGTTGGCTAGGCCTTCTAAGCCCAGCACCTTTGCGCCACTGCGCGCAATTGGCAGGGTAAAGTTACCTATCCCACAAAAGAAATCTGCAATACGCTCATTTGCCTGTGGTGTCAGTAACTGCATCGCACGGCGTATCATCACCTGGTTAATTTGCGGGTTCACCTGCGTAAACTCATTCGGCTTAAATGGGTAAGTTAAGCCAAACTCTGGCAAGCTATATTGCAATTGCGCCAGTGCGTGTGTTTTTGCATCTGCATCAACATGCGGCAAATGCTGTGGGTGAAACGGCCTAATCGTTTCAGGGCCTTTGGTTTGCGTCCAGATCTGCACTTCATGTTCGTCTGCAAACGCTTTGAGCAATATTTCATCTTGCATATCCAGCGCATCTAATATTCTTAATATCAACACAATCACTAGACGTTCTGCTATTTTTTCACCCACGGCCAGTTCAATTTGCGGCAGTTTGTCTTTGATGCTCAACTGCAAAATCAAATGCTGCAAAGGCTCAATCAGGCGCGAAACTTCAGGCACTAACACCTCACATGAATTCATGTCTGCCACAAAACTGGTGCCTTTTTCAATAAAGCCGACGAGCACGCGTTGTTTTTTTGCTACATATTTCACGCTTAGTCGGGCTTTGTGGCGATAACCCCAAGTAGGACCATACAGTGGTGGCAACATGTTTTCAGCTTTAACTTTGCTAATGTGCCACAAATCATTCTCCAGCAGACGCTGCTTGGCGGCCACTTGCGCGGCAAAATCCAGATGCTGTAATTTACAGCCCCCGCAAATGCCAAAATGGCGGCAATGCGGCGTCACGCGCAGGTTGGATTGCTTCATCACCTCAACGACATTCGCTACTTCGTAACTGGGCTTAATCTGCTGAGATTGAAAGCTGACTTTCTCGTTAGGTAGCGCGCCCTCTACAAAAATGGTTTTTCCCTCAACATGGGTCACACCACGGCCTTCCTGATCTAATGATTCGATCACCGCGGTTAAAATGGGGGCTTGAATGCGCTCACTGGCGTTTCTGTTTCGTCTTTTTCTCATAAACCGAATTTTACCGCAGAGCCTGCCATTAGAGGAAATGAAGTTATTTTGTTACACTGCATTTTTGGATCAATCTGGCACCATATTCCGACATGAAAAAACCCCGTATCTTTAGCAAAATAATGCTTTTATTGTTGCTCACTGGCAGCACCCAGCCTATCTTTGCAGCCCCTGAAATACGCTATACACAAGATAAAATTCGCTTTATCACGGGTGGAATCGGCCATGATGAAGTGCTTGAGATGCGCCTGCTTGCTAAGCATTACACGCTAAACCTGCTATTTTCTGAAGGCATGGCAGGCCAATCTATCACCTCTGTCAATGTGAACATATACAATGAACAAAGCGAGCTGGTGTTTAGAATTAAAGGCGCAAAACCCATGCTGTATGTGAACCTTCCCGCTGGAGTCTATACCATTTTAGCTAGCTACAATGGTGAAAAACTGCGTCACAAAATCAAGGTTGTAAAAAACGTACAGCAAAAGGTCATTCTTAATTGGAAAAATAAAAGTGAGGAAGCTGACTCAAGAGTGAGCGAATAACATTAGTCAACGATCATTTCCATGCGGTAAGAAACTCTGCCCAGTGTGGTGCGGTATAGGTCGCCAGTGTATCCCGCACCAGCTTGATTTCATGCTCATAAGCCGCAGGCGTTAAATGTCCACGCATCAGTTGAAACCGCAAATAAACAAGGTGTGTATTGGCAACATCGGTCTCACAGTAATTACGAATTTCTTCAATCTGCCCTGCTTTGTAGGCATCCCATACCTTGCTGCCATCCATCCCAAGTTTACCTGGAAAGCCGCATAGTTTAGCCAAGTCATCCAACGGTGCATTGGCGCGCGCATTGAACATGGCCATTAAATCCATCAGGTCTAAATGGCGAGTGTGGTAACGGCTGATATAGTTATTCCATTTAAAATCTTTATCATCCTCACCTAAATCCCAATAACGGCTGGCATTAATACCATGTATCAGTGCGCGGTAGTGCAGCACAGGCAAATCAAAACCGCCGCCATTCCAGGAGATAATCTGCGGCGTGAATTTTTCAATGCCATCAAAAAAGCGTTGAATAACCTCTGCCTCAGAGGCATTGGCATCTCCCAGTGTCCACACCTTAAAATGATTGCCTTCACGCAACGCACAGGATATCGCGCAGATGCGATGCTGATGCAGCGGTAAGAACTCCGTGCCATTTTGCTGGCGACGCTGGTGCAGAGCGATGTTGGCTACATCATCTGCTGCGGTATCTGCTGGCAAATCCAGCAAGGTGCGTAAACCATCGGTATCTGGGATGGTTTCAATGTCGAATACTAAGGTTGGGTTCATGAAATCAATAGGCTATGAAAGGTCTTGTAAAAATTAAAAATTATTTTTTTACCCAGCCACTGGCTCCCTGATACCACCAGCCACCCTGCGCTTTGTCTATCCAGCGGCTTGCAAATGTACTTTGTATTTCAGGCTGCCACTCAGGATGGCCATTGGCGGTTGCGATTTCTTTATATAGCTTGCTGCGGTCTGCATTTTCGGCTGCGACTGCGGCATTAAGACTTGCACGATCTTTTAAGGGTACTGCATTTGCATCGCGTACGGCAATCAAACCGTCTTTGGTTAAGCCGACGGCACCGCTGGCGTAATGCGCTGCCAATTGCCCATGCCGCGCCTGCATGCTGCCTTTTATTGCTGAAATAGCAGGGGTGTTTACTTCTAAATCCGCGGCAGCAACTGCAAACTGACATGCAAACAAGGTGCTGAATAACAGCACAAAACTGGCTAATATTTTTTTCATCATCATTCCTTTTGTAGGGGGTTATTTAGCAGCAGGCTCTACTGCATTTACGTTAGGTTTTTCAGCACCATTCTTTAGCTGCCATACGTCATCAATAATTTTGTCGGCGGCTTTTTCTGCCGCAGCAGCAGGAAAGTAAATATTAATCGTGACACATGCAGGCAGCGCGCACGCCAAAGCCACGCCTATCATCCAGTTTTTCATTCTTTCTTTA
The DNA here is from genome assembly GCA_028688575.1 of Methylotenera sp. Classification (GTDB taxonomy): domain Bacteria; phylum Pseudomonadota; class Gammaproteobacteria; order Burkholderiales; family Methylophilaceae; genus Methylotenera. Next base: position 4,840 of record JAQTXW010000042.1, read on the forward strand.
TCCTTTTAAAATTTGCGTAAAATTAACGCGATCACTTGACTACAGCTTTGCTGTTACCATCGGTCACACGTTTAATGCGTGCCAGCAACTCACTCCAACCTACGGTACGATTGTACCCCATCACAGTAATAGAAGGGATCCCACTTCCCTTAACGATGACATACCCCTGCGGGGTTGACTCCACGCCGCTCATTTCGCAAATATCGTTACGCAATTTACAGCTTAAGCCCATTTTTCCGTAATTAAACTGCTCAAAAAAGCGCAAAAAACTACGCTGCACCGCAGCCGCGGCGCCACCGCCACCCAATGCTGAAATATTTTCTACTGCACGTTGTGATATTTTCTTTTTATATCGCCCAGGGCTGCTATACAGGCTAGCGTCAAAGTGAACGGGTTTCCAGTTTTGCAGTTCCAGATCCTCAATATCTCCGTCCAGCTTACCCTCTATTGCACCAAAAGAAAATGTGCGGGTCAAATCACCCAAATCCAAATTACGCAAGGCAATATCTGCATTAAGTTTGGGAGCAATCCCCATAGGCGTGCGCATGGTGAGCTGTGTAACGGTTGCCGTACCCTCAAAGATATTAAGCACCATGCTGCCATCTGTGCTCAGCAAGCCATTACTATAAGTGACTAACGGAATGTCTGCTGATGCCTTGCCTGACATAATAGGCAGATTAAGCTGGTGGCTAAAATCTGCCATGGAAATTGGCTGTAATTGAGCGCGCAAGTGCCAGTACCACTCACCTCCAATGCGCGCGGCTGAAATGTCAGATAAATTTAACGCGCCATCTAGTATTGGCAGTGTGATGTTGGGCGAGGTGAGTGAGAAACGGTTGACTTCAGCACGGATGTTGGTTTTACCTAAAGGTAGATTTAGTAAACTGCCGCTTTTATAACTAACGCTAACTTGCTCGGGCTTGTCATAGCTCCACGGAATTTCTGCATCAAGTTTATAAAGTGCAAATTTTTGATCAATGTCAGCTACATCCACCTCTTTTAGGCGCAAATCAAATGACTTCAACTCTGCATTTTGGATTTGCAGCGAAAGTGAGGCGTAGCCTGCTATTGCTGTGTTATTAAAAGCGGTGTTACCCAGAAATGGCTTAAATAGTAAGGGGTAAGCTGCGGATAAATTTAAATTGGGTAAATTGGCATTGAGTGCAATAAGTTTAAGGTCGCTTAAGCGTAGCTGGCCACTCACATCGAGTGCGCCAACCTGCCGCATCGTTAAATGCGCACGGTGAACATCCAGCACTCCCGCTGTAAGTGCACCCGCTGCAGTGAGTTGATGTCCTGCGCTTTCAACATAAAAAGGTTGCCAGAACAACTCTCCCGTTTGCCAGTCGAGCTTAGTCTGCCAAGCCCACGAGAGTCCTTGGCGCTGTATTGCAATATCCACTTTTCCGTTGAGTTTTTCAGCCGCATGCAAGCCTGCAGCATCACTAAAGCTTGCATTTTTAAGCTGCAAGCTGGCTTTTGCATTTAATTTGCTTAAACTAAACTCACCCTGATTAAACAGCTGTTGAATCTCGAAGCTAAAAGGCAGGTTAACCGCTGCGTTTTTTATCAGCCCCTCGCCACAGTCCATCGCATCTGGTTTGCTGGCTTGAGTTAATGTGCAGGCAATCTGTAATGTTGTCCAATCTTTATCAACTTCTGGTTTCAACTCAGCGCCAATCGTTAGATTAGAGTTGGGCTTGATGAGATTAAAACGTAGACTAGCGTTTTTAGCCTCTAGTTGCGGGTGCTCGATAGAAGCTGCACGGATGGTGATTTCACTCACCGCGTAGGCCGTGGCGGGGAGCAGGCTTGCATAAAGAACCAATGCAATGCGGATAAATGTATTCATCACGCATGCATCTAAATCAGGATGGGTAAACACCCGTTGAAAGATAGCGGTCGCCCCTGTCACACACAATGCTCACAATGACCGCATTTTCGACGCGTTTGGAGAGTTCCAATGCGGCATACAATGCGCCGCCTGACGATATCCCTGCAAAAATCCCCTCAATGGCTGCCAGTTGGCGCGTGGTTTCTTCAGCCTCGCTTTGCCCTACATAAATGAGCTCATCTACGCGGCTGCTATCATAAATTTTAGGCAGATACGCTGCTGGCCACTTGCGAATGCCTGGAATTTGCGCGCCTTCTTCTGGCTGTACTCCGATAATTTTAATTTCTGGATTTTGCTCTTTTAAATAACGGGATGTGCCCATGATTGTGCCTGTCGTACCCATGCTGGACACAAAGTGTGTGACCTGGCCTGCTGTATCACGCCAAATCTCGGGGCCTGTGCCCTCATAATGCGCGAGTGGATTGTCCATGTTGCCAAACTGATCCAGCACGACCCCCTTGCCTTCTGCCTGCATCTTCATGGCAACATCGCGTGCCAGCTCCATACTGCCTGCTTTAGGCGTAAGCACCAATTCAGCGCCGTAGGCCTTCATACTCTGGCGGCGCTCAATACTTTGGTTATCAGGCATCACCAATATCATTTTATAGCCGCGCATTGCTGCCACCATCGCCAATGCGATGCCTGTGTTGCCACTCGTTGCCTCTATCAGGGTATCGCCAGGCTTAATCTCACCACGTGCTTCAGCGCGCGTAATCATGGAGTAGGCTGGGCGGTCTTTCACCGAACCTGCTGGATTATTACCTTCGAGCTTTAACAAAATAGTGTTACCTGAATGATTGATGCCTAGTCGCTGCAGCTTGACCAGCGGGGTGTTGCCGACAAAATGATCGATGGTTTTGTACATGTAATTTAAGATTTCTATTTTTAAATTGGGTTTAGCTTTTGTTCAGTTTGGCCAGATAAACCGCATATATCGCAAAACCGATAAAAGCAATCAGCGACAATTGCGGAATGGTGAGCCCTAAAAAAGTCCAGTCAATCGCGGCGCAATCGCCAGTACCTTTAAACACAAGTTTTAATGCTTTTTCCAGCGGGAAATTCTCAAACATATAATCAAAGCCAACGCCGCAATCCGCTACCATTTCGTGCTTGTGTGCCTGTATCCACCAATGGCGAATCGCAACGCCAGCCCCGCCTAACGCAACCAGCACCTGCAATACCGCCTGCCACTTCAATTGCTTAGGCATAATGCCTGCCACCAAAAACAACACGCCCAGTGCCATGAGTACGATGCGCTGTGAGATGCATAAAGGACAAGGCTCAAGGTTGTAATGAGTTTGTATCCACAGTGCGAGCCCAACCAAGCCAAAGCAAGCTGCAAAACCAAACCAATAACCCTTACGCCCAGTAATAATTTTATTTAGCATATGATGCATCACGATATAATCTCAAAATAGACTTTTATAAAACAACCATTTTAACCCGATAAGCCACTAGAAGAACTAATTTTGACAGACATCTCCGCAAATTTAAGCCACGCAAAATTAATGACAGTGACTGAGCTCAATCGTTTGGCACGCGATGTATTAGAGCAAAACTTTCCGCTATTCTGGTTAACGGGGGAGGTGTCTAATTTTACGCGTGCGGCCAGTGGGCATTGGTACTTTTCACTCAAAGATGCCAGCGCTCAGGTGCGTTGCGTCATGTTTAAGGGGCGCAATAGTTATGTCGATTTCACACCGCGCGAAGGTGATAAAATCGAAGCGCGTTGCACCGTCACCCTATATGAAGCAAGAGGTGACTTTCAGCTAACGGTTGAGTTTGTGCAGCGTGCAGGCCTGGGTGCTTTGTTTGAGGCGTTTGAAAAACTTAAAAACAAACTTAGCAGGGAGGGTTTGTTTGATGATGCCATTAAACGCAGCATTCCTGCACAACCGAAAAAAATCGGCATTGTGACTTCACCCGATGCTGCGGCACTTAGAGACGTGCTCACGACCCTTAAACGCCGTATGCCCAATATTCCTGTGATTCTCTACCCAACGCCTGTGCAAGGCCAAGGGGCAGCGCAGTCAATCGCCAACGCCATTCACCAGGCGAATGCACGTGCAGAATGTGAAGTACTGATTATCTGCCGAGGAGGTGGCAGCATAGAAGATTTATGGCAATTTAATGAAGAAATCGTGGCGCGCGCCATTGCCAGCTGCGCCATTCCCACCATCAGCGGCGTGGGCCATGAAACAGACTTTACCATTTGCGATTTTGTTGCCGATAAGCGTGCTGCAACACCTACAGCCGCCGCAGAGTTAGCCAGCCCATCACGGGAAGGTTTAATCAATGCACTCAAGCAGTTGAAATCACAACTGAGCAGAAATATGCAGTTTATTTTAAATCAGCATGAACAAGCACTGGATTATTTAGCACGCAGATTGATTTCCCCCACACAGCAGTTAGCCCAGCAGAAACTTCAACTTGAACAGCTTGGTTATCGCCTGCATGCTGCAATGCAACAAACGCTTAACACCAAGCAGCAGCATGTATTACGATTAAGCCAGAATCTTGCACATTTAAACCCAAAATCAGTGCTGACGCGTGGCTATGCGTTGGTACAAACCAAATCTGGCGCCATCGTCAGCACAAGTGGCCAATTAAAAAGCGGCGATGAAGTCACGCTCACACTAGGCGCTGGTACTGCTGAGGCCGTTATTCAAAACATCAGGCATAACATCAATAGATAAACATGCTTTAAAACACATAAGGCGCACAGTTGGATGGATTTTTTGTACAGATTTTATGGGTATGTTGGCAGAAAGTCTGCACAAAAAAGACGCAAAATGGGCAAGCTAGCACGCAAGTAGATGCACAATCGTCTAATAATAATGGCAAATCTGGGTTTAACCCTTGTCTTAAATCTGAAATGGGCGGATAGTTATTACTTTGAAGTCTAATAGCTCTAACCCCTACCATATTAATGTCATCCATTTCTGGCAAAAAGAATAAACTTTCCGCACTCACGCTCGCTGCGTTAGGTGTTGTTTACGGAGATATCGGAACCAGTCCGCTGTACACCATTAAAGAAGTGTTTTCAGTTGGCGTTCACCCTGTACCACTGAATCCCGCCAATATGTACGGTATTTTATCGCTTATCGTCTGGGCGCTGATTTTGGTGGTGTCTATCAAATATCTCGCTTTTATCATGCGTGCAGATAATCGTGGGGAAGGCGGCATTATGGCGTTACTGGCGCTGGCCAGTCGCAGCAATGAGGGCAACCCCAAAAAACAGCGATTCATCATGATGCTTGGCATTCTAGGCGCCTGCATGTTCTATGCTGACGGTATGATTACCCCTGCAATTTCAGTGCTATCCGCAGTAGAGGGTTTGGAAGTTGCAGCGCCGATACTGCACCCGATGATTATCCCCATCACATTACTGGTACTGCTTCTTTTGTTCTGGTCACAAAGTAAAGGCACTGCACTCGTCGGTGCTTTTTTTGGCCCCATTATGCTACTTTGGTTTAGCACGCTCGCTGTGCTGGGCATTAGTGGCATTATGCAGCACCCATCCATACTTTATGCACTCAACCCCATTTACGCCATCCATTTTTTTGAAATTAGCCCATGGATTGCATTCGTTGCATTAGGTGCGGTAGTGCTCGCCGTCACGGGGGCAGAAGCGCTTTACGCAGACATGGGGCATTTCGGTAGGTTTCCTATCCGTCTGGCCTGGTTTGGTTTTGTATTGCCAGCATTGGTGCTCAATTATTTTGGACAAGGCGCTTTGGTACTGGAAAATCCAGAAACAGTTAAAAACCCGTTTTATTTGCTCGCACCAGAATGGATGCTTTATCCGCTCATCATTTTAGCCACTTTGGCAGCCGTCATTGCCTCGCAGGCGGTAATTACGGGGGCATTTTCGGTATCGCGTCAGGCATTGCAACTGGGCTTTCTGCCCCGCATGCATGTTGAGCACACCTCCGAAAGCCAGCAAGGGCAAATCTATATGCCCCGCGTCAACTGGGGTCTGATGGTTGCAGTGATGTTGCTGGTAATTGGTTTTGGCTCTTCTGGCAACCTTGCTGCGGCTTATGGCATTGCCGTAACAGGTGATATGGTCATCACGACCCTGTTGGCGGGTATTGTTTTCCACTACTTATGGGGGTGGGGTAAGCTGTGGACCATCAGCTTGGTGCTCATATTCTTAACGGTTGATTTAGCATTTTTTAGTGCTAATGTACTCAAAATACCCGATGGTGGTTGGGTGCCGCTTGTGATGGCTATCGTCATCTTTACCCTCATGATCACATGGAAAACAGGCCGCAGCATGCTATATCAGCACCTTAAAAATGAAGCTATGGCCCTTGACCCTTTTATTGAAGCCATAGGCGCACACCCTCCCGCTCGCGTGTCAGGTACCGCTGTATTTATGACGCCCAACCTCGAAGGCGTACCCCATGCGATGCTACATAATCTTAAACACAACAAAGTGCTACATGAACGCGTGGTGATCCTTACCGTTAAGTTTCATGATGTTCCCCATATTTTGGTAGAAGACCGTGTAGAAGTTAAAGCATTACCCCATGAATTTTACAAAGTAACGGTAAATTACGGCTTTAAGGATGAGACAGACCTACCCAGAGCTTTGTTGCTTTGTGCCGCAAAAGGCCTAACAATAGAAGCGATGGACACCTCATTCTTTATTGGTAAAGAAATCCTGATTGCGCATGAGTCTTCAACCATGGCCTACTGGCGCAAAAAAATATTTATTGGCCTATTTAGAAGCGCAGAAACTATTACCAATCAATTTAATCTCCCACCTAACCGCGTCGTGGAACTAGGTACGCAGGTGTCATTCTAACGGCTTGGGTGAGCAACACTTAAGCATGCGCACATTGTAAAAAATTATAAACGTGCATTAAACACCGAACACATGCGCTAAAATAAGTGCTAACTTGCTACGTATTGATTGCGCTAATTTAAATATTGCGGATGACTAAAAAATGAAGAAACTCTTCACTGTAAAAACAACCATCTTGACCCTCATGCTGGCAACGTCAGCGCTGCTCGTTGCCTGCGCCACTACAACACAAGACAGTGTTTCTGGCGTTAAACGCACACAGCTCCTGCTGTTGCCTGCGTCCACTGTCACAGATATGTCAACGCAAGCTTACACGCAGACACTCAAAGAAGCAGAAAAGAAAAATACACTGAATGCTGACAAAACCCAGGTTGAGCGTGTGCGCAGCATCTCCAGCCGCCTCATTGCACAGGTGGGTGTTTTCAGGCCAGATGCCACGCAATGGAAGTGGGAAGTGAATGTAGAGAAAAACAATGAGCTCAATGCTTATTGCATGCCTGGCGGAAAAATCATGGTGTACTCTGGTTTGATAGAAAAACTCAACGCAACAGATGATGAGCTTGCCGCAGTGATAGGCCACGAAATTGCTCATGCACTGCGGGAACACGGGCGCGAGCGTATGTCGCAAGCCTATTTGCAGCAATTCGGTTTACAGGCATTGGGCGCTATATTATCCAAAGGTACAAGCGCTGCTGTGGGCAATGCCTCCATGCAGGCTGCTGGCTTAGGTTCACAATTATTTTTTGCGCTCCCCAACGGGCGTGAACAAGAGCGTGAATCTGACAAGATTGGTCTGGAACTCGCTGCACGCGCGGGTTACAACCCAGATGCAGCCGTCACTTTATGGCAAAAGATGGAATCGCAAGGCAGTGCAAAACCGCCCGAATTTTTAAGCACACACCCTGCGAGTGAAAATCGGATTGCCGAACTAAAAGCGCTTGCACCAAAAGTAAGGCCGCTTTACGAAGCCGCAAAAAACAAGAAATAATTCTTCCATTCATGTCTGGCGCGTTGAACGTGGATCACTCGCTTTATTTTTGGCTATTGCATGGTTTAGGTTAAAATACTACTTTTAAAGTTTCAAGCATTTTAATCATCGTAGAGAACATTATGGATCCACGTCAAAGTATTATTGAAGCCGCGTTTGAAGATCGCGCAAACATCAACCCTGCCAACGCATCAGCTGAAATCAAATCGACAATTGCATCTGTTCTTGCAGATTTAGACAGTGGCAGGCTGCGTGTTGCCAGTCGTGTAGGTGACACTCAGCAATGGGAAACACACCAGTGGCTCAAAAAAGCCGTGTTGCTTTCATTTCGTTTGGACGATAACGTGTTGCTGGATGATGGAGTCACCAAATATTTTGACAAAGTACCGCCCAAATTCGCCAATTACAGTGAAGAAGACTTTAAAGCAGGCGGTTTCCGTGTGGTGCCTAATGCAATCGTGCGTCGCGGCTCATTTATCGGTAAAAACGCAGTATTGATGCCTTCATATGTCAACATCGGCGCCTACGTGGGCGAAGGTACGATGGTAGACACATGGGCAACCGTTGGTTCATGTGCTCAAATCGGCAAGAACGTACACTTGAGCGGTGGCGTAGGTATCGGTGGCGTATTGGAACCGGTGCAGGCAGGACCTACCATCATTGGCGACAACTGCTTTATCGGCGCACGCTCTGAAGTGGTTGAAGGCGTGGTTGTTGAAGACAACTGTGTCATCTCTATGGGCGTTTACATCGGACAATCTACCAAAATCTATGACCGCGAAACTGGCGAAGTTTTCTACGGCCGCGTGCCAGCTGGATCAGTCGTGGTTTCAGGCAACCTGCCTTCAAAAGACGGTAGCTATAGCCTCTACTGCGCTGTAATCGTTAAAAAAGTAGATGCCAAAACTTTGGGTAAAGTAGGCATTAATGAGCTGTTGCGCGGCATTTAAATAAACCAACTATGCTTGTAATACTTAATGGTGCTGTAAGCACCAATTCCGCCTCTAAATCAAGTGTGAATCAGGCGCACGAGTGCAGGTTGTGCGGCAAGCGATTGCAACAAAATGCACGCTTTATTTTGGAGTGAAATTATGAAGCTTTATGGCATCCCCAACTGCAACACGGTCAAAAAGGCCCGCGACTGGCTGGATGCCAACAAAATTGCTTACGATTTTCATGATTTCAAAAAACATGGTATTGATGAAGCCACAATTCATAGCTGGCTGGCGCAACACCCTTGGGAAAAGCTCATCAACCGCGCAGGACTCACCTGGCGCGGTTTAGATGATGCGACAAAATCCGGCATTACCGATAACGCTTCTGCAGTTAAGTTGATGCAAGCCAAAACTTCCGTAATTAAACGTCCGGTGCTAGTCAAAGACAGCAAAGTTGTATGTCTGGGCTTTGATGAGAACTTATACAAAGAAATCTGTCTATCATGAGTAAAACACTAGAATTAGCGATTGATTTACTCAAACGCCAATCCAACACCCCTTTAGATGCAGGCTGCCAAGATCTGATGATTTCACGCCTGGAGCCACTGGGCTTTAAAATTGAGCGCATGCGTTTTGGCGACGTAGATAACTTTTACGCGCGCCGTGGCACTAATGGCCCGCTGCTGGTATTTGCAGGACATACAGATGTTGTGCCAACTGGCCCGCTGGACAAATGGCATACGCCTCCATTCGAACCTACCATCAAAGATGGCATGCTGTATGCCCGTGGTGCGGCAGACATGAAAACTTCGCTTGCAGCATTTATTACCAGCATTGAAGAATTTGTTGCTGACCATCCGGACCATACAGGCTCAATTGGCCTGCTCATCACCTCTGATGAAGAGGGTGTAGCAGTCGATGGTACGGTAAAAGTGGTAGAAGCCTTGAAGGCGCGTAGCGAATATTTTGATTATTGCATCGTAGGCGAACCCACCTCGAACAAAGTCGTAGGCGACATGATTAAAAATGGCCGCAGAGGTTCGCTCTCAGGTAAGTTGACTGTTAAAGGCGTGCAGGGGCACATCGCGTACCCGCATCTAGTCAAAAACCCGATTCATATGGTCGCTCCTGCAATTAAAGACATGGTTGATACCACTTGGGATAATGGCAACGAATACTTTCCACCAACCTCATGGCAAATCTCCAACATGAACGGTGGCACGGGTGCGACTAATGTCGTGCCAGGCGAAGTGGAAATTTTATTCAATTTCAGATTCTGCCCTGAGCTCGACGGTGCAGGCAGCACCGAGCAAAATCTAAAAAGCCGCGTACTCGCGATTTTGGACAAGCATAATCTGGCATACACATTGGCGTGGGAATACTCACCACCTTACATTACACCGCGCGGCAATCTGGTTGAGGCTATTTCCAGTGCGATTGTGCAGGCTTACGGCGTAACACCCGAACTCTCAACCACTGGCGGCACCTCAGATGGGCGCTTCATTGCAGACATCTGCAAACAGGTCATTGAATTTGGCCCACTGAACGCAACGATACATAAGCTAAACGAGTGTGTAGGCGTTGCAGACATTGAACCACTTAAAGAAACTTACAAACTCACCTTGGAAAAACTGCTTATTAGTTAGCCACAGATGAACACGGATAAACACAGATAAAATGGATGAAACAGCGCTTACTGAGAAAATCATTGGCTGTGCTTATACTGTCAGCAATACATTAGGGGCAGGGTTTCTAGAAAAAATTTATGAAAATGCGCTAACCATTGAGCTAAGTAAAAACAAGCTAGATTATCAACAATAGCATCCTATTAAGGTAGCTTACGATGTTATCATTGTGGTGAGTACATAAGTGACTTGATTGTTGAATCTAAAGTCCTTATCGAATTAAAAGCGAGTAAATGCATTGACGATGTTCACGTTGCTCAATGTTTGAATTACCTCAAAGCAACAAATATTCGTTTCGGTTTAATTATCAACTTTGGAAAGCCAAAAATTGAAATCAAACGTGTAGCATTAGGTTTTTAATCTGTGTTTATCCGTGTTCATCTGTGGCTAATATTATGACCTCACATCTAATCTCGACAGAACTTATCACCATCCGCGACTGGCTGCGTTACGCGGTCAGCCGGTTTGAAGATTCAGACATCTTTTACGGTCACGGCACCGATAATAGCTATGATGAGGCTGTGTGGCTTATCATGGGTGCGTTACATTTACCCCTTGATACGCTGGATAATTTTTTGGACGCCAAAGTCACCAGTGAGGAGCGTAACAAACTCGCCAACTTTATCGAGCAGCGCATCACCAAACACACCCCTACTGCCTACCTGCTTAAAGAAGCATGGTTACAGGGCTTTAAGTTTTATGTCGATGAGCGTGTATTGATACCGCGCTCATTCATTGCTGAGCTGCTGGTCAATAATGGCCTGCAGCCATGGATTGAATATCCTGAACTTGTAAACAACGCGGCTGACATCTGCACAGGCAGCGGCTGCCTAGGAATTTTGTTGGCAGACGTCTATCCAGAGGCAGCGATTGATGTAATTGATATCTCTCCCGATGCGATTGACGTATGCAACATCAACATTGCCAGTTATGGCTTACAAGACAGAGTGGCGGCGATCCAGTCAGATATGTTTAGCGCACTGACCGACAAAAACAATGTCTGCAAACAATACGACTTAATCATCAGCAACCCGCCCTATGTCGATGCACCTTCGATGGCGGAATTGCCAGCAGAATACCGCAATGAACCGCAACTGGCACTTGGCAGCGGCACTGCTGGCCTAGATCACACGCATACACTCTTACGTGAAGCCGCCAACTATCTCACAGAGGATGGCATATTGGTCGTTGAAATCGGCCACAACCGTGACGCCCTGCTGGAGGCGTATCCAGACTTGCCGTTTACCTGGCTGGAAGTTTCATCTGGTGACGAGTTTGTGTTTTTACTCACAAAGTCACAACTCATTTCCCAATAACGTAAAACTCATTTAAGCACCCTACACTTTGAACAACTCATCTAGCAACACCCAAGAAATAACGACCGTCCACTGGACAGAAGCTGGTAAGAGCAAAACCGCACACTGGCACTCTGAAAACGAAACCCCAGCCCCCAGGCGTGTGCAAATTGCAGGCGATACAATTAAGGCTGACGTAGCCCATAAACTTCTCTGCGAGGGCACAGCGCTACTCTGGCGCGGCGATTTTCAAAATGCCAAGTTGTTGATGCAGGCGATCAGCCGCAGGATAGACCGCCCAGGAAAAAAACCTAAAAAGACACCCGCTAATATTACGGAGGCTTTCCATCTACACCGACAAGCACAGTCGCATAAAGCGCGCATTCTAGGCATGCTGCTGGTTGAAGTCAGCATAGGCTACCATATCAACTTACGCCGCGCGCCAGATGTCAAGGCGGCATGTGAGCACGCATATGGCAAAAGCACACAGCCATTTATCGTATCCTTGCGTGAACTGCTGGGTTTAATCGGCGCGTATGAGTGGAGTAAGAGTGGTGTCGAGATTGCTAGTATCAACAACAAAATTTATCCGAGTTACGGTGTATTCTCGCCAATTCGTGGTGAGTATTTAAATCTTGTGGATATTGCGCCATTACCATCGCCTTGCAGTCTGGCCTTTGATATTGGCACTGGCACTGGTGTATTAGCTGCAATACTGGCAAATCGCGGCATCAAGCAAATCATTGCCACCGATAACTCGCAACGTGCGATAGATTGTGCACAAAAGAACATCAGTCAGCTAACAATGAAAAATGCAGTGACCATCATGAATGCTGATTTATTCCCTGACGAAGAGTATGGTAAGGCGGATCTGGTTGTGTGTAACCCGCCATGGCTCCCCGTGCGCCCAAGTTCAGTATTGGAGTCCGCTATTTATGACGAAAACAGCAAAATGCTCAAAGGCTTTTTAACTGGCTTAAAAAATCATTTGAACGATGCTGGTGAAGGCTGGCTGATACTCTCAGACTTTGCAGAACATCTAGGCTTAAGAACGCGTGAGGAATTACTTGACTGGATAGCTGTGGCTGGGTTGAAGGTGGTCGACAAAATAGACACCAAAGCGACGCATCAAAAAACATTAGATGCCAGTGATCCACTACATGCAGCTCGCAAAGCAGAAGCCACCTCGCTATGGCGACTGGCTAAGGTGCTTATTGCTTCGGCCCGATGAAGTCTTGACCTTGCCCTCAAAAACTGGAGTCTATAGCTGATGATAAAATTGTGACACACTGTAATTAGTAGTAAATTTTTTGTTATTGCAAGATATGGGGAAAAGACAAAGGGTTTCCGAAGTGGTTATTAACCTCGGAAACCCCGTCTTTATTGGTGGGAAAGAGACCAGGATTTTGAGGCCCCTGACCAACATAGTTTTACATGGTGATTGTAAGGTGTTATTCGGTAATAAAAATCACAGAATAATATAACGTGTTGATATTTATAGTTATTTTTGTAAGTCATTTATCAACATTTAATCACCTGAAAAAATGAAGATTTTTATGTTTTTAGAAAAAGCATTACAAAAATCATTAGTACGAAGGGGTGGTTCTAACACTAGGATTGATTCGTGTCTATCCTTTTTTTTTGGGGTATTATTCAACGGTATTGAATCGAGAAACGTGCTTTTCGACACCTGATTTAATGTTATCAATTAAGCCGACTGGAAATCTTTCAGGTAGCTCTTCATAGATTGAATCAATCTTTTCTATTATCTTATCTGCTATATGTTGCATTTCTGCAAAGGCATTCGGCACACCGAGTTTGCGGGTAAATTCCTGCCAATGTCTGCGGGCAACATCATCAAAATTATAATGTGCATTTTTTGAACGTATGGCCATTGCCAATTTTGCTTTTTGGTAGGGAATCTGATTGGGCTGATTGCCAATAATCGGCCAGGCAGAGAGAACATCATAGAGAGGTGTTAGCTGAAATTGACCACCTTCGTTAATTGTCACAGAAAAATTCTTGGCATGACCATCTGACGCTGCTAATAACCAAAACATAAATTGCGTTTTAATAAAATGCAGGCGATCTTCCTCAGTGAATTGGCTTGCAGTCAAATATTGCATAATTTTCACAATACCAGGTCCACCATCCGCTTCATATTTTTTTGTATTGGGTAATCCAAATACTTGGCAAAAGTCTTCCTGGGGAATACGGGCTATCCAGGTATTGTTATCTACCCATTTACGGTCAAACCTTTTCACGACGAGTGCCTTGGTTCCTTCAAATGTAGCGATCTCTGTTTGCGCAACATTGAAGTCTAGTTTTTCTAGAATTTTGGCGCATAACCACTCGTTTTCAATGGATGTCGTCATATCGAATCTTCGCTCACCACCAATAAGCCCAAGTGGGAGTTTTAGGATATGCGTGGTAGGCGTTGATCCGTGCGGTAAATGCCATTCTCCATTGATTTTTAGCAGTGCGGTTTTTTCTTGAGCACCAGCAATTGATATCCAGAAATAATCTTCATCAATTTCTTGACCCAATACTCTGCCAGCCGAATTGGCTATCAGACGTTCAGCTATCTGCCTGTCATTGAGCGAGCTTGAAGATATTTGCTGAACATCAATCGGAGTTTCACTGATTGGCAGAATTTGAACGGCGCCTACACAGTCGCGACCGATTGCCTGCAGCAATTCAATAGTGGCAGTTGAACCCGTCCTGAATTTTGATTGAATTCGATTACGAATTTCTGCAGAGTCAGGCAGTAAATTATCAAAGTAGTGCGCAACCACTTCGCCTTTGACGATAGGGTGGCTAGGAATAATAGGAATGGAGTTGGATAGTGGCCTAGCGTATTCCGAATTGATCCAAGCCGGGTCATATTGAAAGGTATTGCTCCCCCGGCTGTCTTGTGACCATTGACCTACAAGTATTCCATTCATCCAAACATTGAGCGTTTGTGGCATATGTTTACCATTTCACCTTTGGTTTATTTGCTGAGATGGTGGTGGTACCTGACGGCGACTTTACAGTGATTGAGCCTGAGTCATCAGTTTCTAGAATGAGTGATACGCCCAATATGTTAAATAGGTGGATGAGTTGGTCAAAGCTTACCAACTCCGGATTCTTTTCAATCTGCACAATTCTTGATTGAGACAGCCCAAGCTTTTCTGCCAGCATTTGCTGCGACCAGCCTTTCGCCTTACGCAACGACCGAAGTCGCGTCTTTAACTGCGAGCCAGATGATAGTTTGATTTTCATTAAGCTACTTTATTATACAAATATAATAAATGCAACATATTACTTTAATATAATATTTGAATATTATTATTCCTATGTAATAAAAATACCCGTTTTAAAAATATAACATAGGGAAAGTCCCTTTATTTTTAATCGTACGAAATCCTGGAGTCACTAATCTATAGGTGTTGACTTAAGGAGTTTGTCAAACAGCGTGTAATACTTTCCAGATTAGAGGTGGAAACAGCGTCCAATAGTTTCCACCTCAGTATGTCACCATCCAGTGTTTTAGCTGGGGGTATCTGGAGTGATTTATATGGACATGATTTACGAAATACGCAGGCGTTATTTAGTACAAAAGCAAACGATTACAGACATAGCCAAAGACATGGGACTTTCCCGTCCCACCGTACGCAAACACATCCTTACTGTTGACGAACCCAAATACAAACGGGATGAAACAGCGGCTCCTAAGTTTGATCCATTTAAAGCGCAGCTCACACAATGGCTTGTTGAAGACGCTAAACTTGCAAAATCACGCCGCCGCAGTGGGCAGCGGCTATTTGAAGGTCTGCAAACCATCGGTTACAGCGGCGCTTACGACAGCGTACAGCGCTTTGTTCGTCGCTGGAAATCCAGTAACCACAGCCCAAAGCTAAGCTATGCCTTCGTACCATTGTTATTTCTGCCAGGTGATGCCTGCCAGTTTGACTGGAGCCAAGAAGAAGTCGAGCTAGGTGGTGTATTACAGAAGATTAAAGTCGCGCACTTTCGTTTAACTTATAGTCGGCAAATGTTTGTCGTGGCTTATCCCAGAGAAATACAGGAAATGGTGCTAGACGCCCATGTGCGCGCATTCGCCTTCTTTGGTGGCGTGCCTGCACGCCTGATCTACGATAACCTTAAGGCCGTTGTCGATACCGTGTACTCAGGTAAAGAGCGTCAATTTAACCGCCGCTTCTTAACCATGGCCAATCACTATTTGTTTGAACCCGTCGCCTGTACGCCAGCCTCTGGCTGGGAGAAAGGGCAAGTCGAGAATCAAGTCGGCAATATCCGTGAATGGCTGTTCACGCCATTAGCACGCTTTGCTTCATTTGCCGAATTGAACGAATGGCTCGCGACGCGCTGCAAAGAGTTAGCGCAGCGCAAACACCCGACACAACGCCAACGTACCATTGCTGAATGCTTTGCTGACGAGCAGCCGCTACTACGTCCCATCACTGCCAGCTTTGATGGTTATGTCGAACATATGATGCGCGTGTCTTCCACTTGCTTGGTGCTTGTTGATCGCAATCGTTATAGTGTCCCAGCAAGCTTTGCTGGTCAGGCCGTTTCAGCGCGCACCACCGCAGACCAAGTACGCATCGTGGCCAATGGCGAAGTTGTTGCCGCGCATTCCAGAGTGTTTGGTCGTGACCAACTGGTCTGCGATCCGTGGCACTATCTACCAGTACTGGATAAGAAACCCGGCGCACTCAGGGATGGCGCGCCATTTGTGACATGGGATTTACCGCGTCCTATTATTACCGTGCGTGATCGTATTCTGAAGCAACCGAAAGGTGATCGCGCCTTTGTTGAACTACTCATGCTGGCAGGCGAAGCCGGCTTGGATGCGCTTGCTGTGGCTTGTGAGCTGGCGTTGGAAGGCGGAGTCGTCAACGCACCTGTTGTGATGAATGAGTTACGCAGACTGATCTCTCCGCACTTGCCAGCCACGTCAATTAACGTACCAGATGGCATTGCACTCACGATGGAACCTGTTGCCAATTGCCACCGTTACGACTACTTGTTAGGGGCTGGCAATGTCCATTGATTACGCAACCAGCTTAAAGGCACTAAAACTCTATGGCATGGCAACGGCATGGAGTGAATTACAAGCTGAGAAACCCAAGCAAGCGCATCGTCCAGAAACCTGGATGGAGCGTTTACTGGCGGCAGAGCAAACTGATCGTAAACTCAAAAGCCTGCGTCATCAACTTAAGGCAGCACGCTTCCCAATTCATCGTGATTTAACAGGCATTGACTGGACCGAAACGCCGCTGTCACAGGTGGTGGTTGAACAGTTAGCCAGTGCAGCGTTTATGGAAGCTGCGCATAACTTGATTCTGGTGGGCGGCACGGGCACAGGTAAATCGCATCTGGCCACAGCCATTGGCGTGGCTGCGATTCATCAAGGTAAGCGTGTGCGTTTCTACAACGCAGTAGATTTGGTCAATCAATTGGAGCGTGAGAAGACGCAGGGCAAGGTCGGCAATCTGGCGAAACAACTGTGCTTGGTGGATGCGGTCATTTTAGATGAGCTGGGTTATTTGCCATTTCCAGCATCTGGTGGCGCATTACTATTTCACCTCATCAGTCAGCTTTATGAGAAAACGTCTTTAATCATCACCACGAACCTGACATTCGGTGAGTGGGTGCAAGTATTTGGTGATGCGAAGATGACGACGGCGCTACTGGATCGCATTACACATCATTGTGAAATATTGGAAACAGGTAATGATTCTTACCGTTTTAAGCACCGCAAAAGCCGTGCTCAGCAGAGTGAAAAAGTGGAAACAATTGGACGCTGATTAGTGGAAAGTTTTGGACGCTGTTTGACA
>JAQTXW010000043.1 GCA_028688575.1 Methylotenera sp.
GCACTAACCGATGCTGATAATACAGATGTTGATAATGCCTTGGCCGCTCCAGATAAACCAGCTGGGGGTACGGTTGGGCAACGTAGTAAAGCCGATGACGCATTTAATGCTGGTGCAAAAGCAGCATTGAATGAAAATGTTGCCACTAAACTTGCAAATAATGCAGTTAAGGAATTAGCGGTTAAAGATGTACTGCCTACTCAGCCATTCACAACCGCAATGGCACAATCACAATCAATACAAAATAATGCAGGTGTTGTTGCACAGCAGTTGGCAAGTGCCAATGTGATTGATGTTTATCCAGGGAAACCTGGCTGGGATCAGGCGATTAGCCAAAAAGTCATTTACATGTTGGGTGCGTCACAGCAATCGGCAACGCTCACTTTAAATCCACCAGATTTAGGCCCGTTAAAAGTAGTGATTAATGTGCATAACGATCAGGCTGATGCGACATTTATTTCAGATAATGATGAAGTCAGACGCGCACTGGAGAGTGGCTTGTCACATCTGCGAGAAAAAATGAATGAGTCTGGTGTGCAGCTTGGGCAAACGAACATTAGTTCTAATCGACAATCTCAGCAAGACTTTCAGCAGACGGCCCAAAATAGAAGCACTCTGACATCTTCAGGGGCTAATGGCGAACCGCAAGTGGAAAGTGCGGTGCAGTCAAATGTCGTTACTCGTGTCGCGAATGGATTGGTCGATACTTTTGCATAGGCTTTGTTTCGAATAGCCTTTATTTTGAAATACTTCCTCAACGCTCGTCACGTTTATACGCGTTACGCTGACACAAAGTACTTCAAGTTCACTGACTGATAGAGAAAGTCAGGGTTAAAGCATAATCTAAGCCCCTTTTCCCCTTCTTATCTGTATTTGTTTTCAGCTAAATTCTTTTCATAATATAGCCATATGTTGACGATGGTTGCATAATAAGCGACCGATGTTAAAAATAAGGAATTATTCAGTATGGCTCAAGATCCAAAACCAGCAGCAGAAGGTGAAGCAGCCGCTCCAGCTTCTAAGAAAAAATTAATCATCATTATTGCGGCAGTATTATTACTTGGCGGCGGTGGTGGTGCCGCATGGTTTTTCACGCAGGGTAAAGCCGACCATAAAAAAGAAGAAACCAAGCAGGCAGAACCCGCAAAAGCGCCCGTGTTTTTAACGCTGGATACTTTTACCGTGAATTTACAGCCAGATCCCGATGAAAAGTTTTTACAAGTAGATATTTCATTGCAAGTGGCAACGCCAGAGGCAGCTGAGGCAATTAAACTGCATATGCCAGCAGTCAAAAATAGATTATTGCTATTATTGACCAGCAAAACAGCGACAGAGATTTCAACCGTTGAAGGTAAGCAGGAGCTTAGCAATGAGATTGTTGAAGAAATTAAAAGGCCTTTTTCAGCGGATGCAGAGCCACAAGATGTGCTGGATGTGTTCTTTACTTCATTTGTGGTGCAGTAGTTCGGGTTTAATACAATCATGGCAGATAAATTTTTATCACAAGACGAAGTCGACGCCCTGTTAAAAGGGGTGGGGGGCGACGCAGACGAGGATAAGCCTGCTGGTGAGGAAGAAGGTGTTCGTCCTTACAATATGGCCACGCAAGAGCGTATTGTGCGTGGTCGTATGCCGACGCTTGAGATTATCAACGAGCGTTTTGCGCGTTTAGTACGCATAGAGTTGTTTAATTTTCTGCGACGCACCGTTGAAGTGTCTGTAGGCCCTGTGCGGATCACCAAGTATAGTGATTTTATCCGCAATCTTGTGGTGCCGACCAATCTGAACTTAGTGCAGGTTAAGCCCTTGCGAGGTACAGCTTTGCTGGTGTTTGACCCTACCTTGGTGTTTTTAGTGGTCGATAATTTATTTGGCGGTGACGGGCGCTTTCATACGCGTATCGAGGGGCGTGATTTTACGCAAACCGAGCAGCGTATCATTCAGCGCATACTCAATATTGTGTTTGAAACCTACTCGAAGTCCTGGGAGCCTGTTTATCCGATTGAGTTTGAGTATCTACGCTCAGAAATGAACACCCAGTTTGCAAACGTGGCAACCCCGAATGAGGTCGTGGTCGTGGTTACTTTTAATGTTGAACTAGGGCCAGCAAATGGTGAAATTCACTTCTGCATGCCCTATTCTATGGTAGAGCCGATTAGAGATTTACTGACTTCGCCACTACAGGGTGAGGTGCTGGGCGCAGATAAGCGCTGGGTTAAATTAATGACGCAACAAGTGCAGGCGGCTGAGATTGAAATTGTTGCCAATCTCGCCGAAACAAAAATGCAATTGGGTGATGTGCTCAATATGAAGGTTGGCGATGTCATTCCGCTCAGTATTGACGAAAGCATAGAAGCGAAGGTAGACGGGATTCCTGTGATGTCCTGCAAATATGGCTTATTTAACGGTCAATATGCGTTACGGGTAGAAAAGCTTTTAAGATCAAATTCAACTGAATATATCAAAGGAGAACCGTATGGCGACTGATCCAGCCGACAATAACGGCATAGAAACCATTGCAGAAGACGACTGGGGTGCGGCAATGGCCGAGCAGAAGGCAAGCGAGGATGAAGATGCGGGCACTGATGATTGGGGTGCGGCAATGGCCGAGCAGGCCAGCGCTGAATCATCCGTGTTGCAGGAAGGCGCTGGTGAGCAGGCGCAGGTGTTTACAGAATTTACAGCGAAGAACAAATTGCAGGAAACACAAAACGACATTGATTTCATTTTAGATATTCCAGTTCAACTCACGGTTGAATTAGGGCGTACTAAAATTGCGATTAAAAACCTGCTTCAGCTAGCACAAGGTTCAGTTGTTGAGCTGGATGGTATGGCAGGGGAGCCTATGGATGTGTTGGTTAATGGCTGTTTAATTGCGCAGGGTGAGGTGGTGGTAGTGAATGATAAATTTGGCATTCGTCTGACGGACATTATCACACCTGCTGAGCGTATCAGGAAAATCAACCGCTAACTTTGCTTAAAGCCATTTGAAACCTTTAAACCCCATGAATCTCATGAATAAATCTGCTTATCTACTCATCGCTTGCTGCTATGTTGGTATTGCATCCGCAGAGGCGGCTGAAACGATTACTTCTCCTGCAGGAGGCATGTTAAAGATGGCGCTTGGCTTGATTGCAGTTTTAGGCATACTTGGGCTGTTAGCCTGGGTGCTAAAACGTTTGGTACCTGGTGTTGGTAAACAGCAATCGGCAGTGCGTATTGTGGGTGGTGTGAGTGTGGGTGCGCGTGAACGCGTGATGGTGCTGGAGGTCGCTGATCGTTGGTTAGTGGTGGGTGTTGCACCAGGGCAAGTCAGTGCGCTGGCTAACATCGAGGTGGATGAGGCGTACAAACTAGCGCAGCGTGAAGTAGATGTTGCGCTAGACATCAGCCCGCAATCGATAGCCAGCGCATTTTCCAGCGCGTTAAAAAATGCCAAAAATAAACTAGATGTGAACAAACATGCATAATCAAAAAAATAAAACACTGAACTTGCTTGTAGCACTGATCATGCTGCTGCCAGCGTTCGCATTCGCTGAAAGTGGCTTGGCGCTCATTAACGCAACACCAAGTGCTGGCGGCGGCCAGGATTATACGTTAAGTTTACAAACCCTGATTTTACTGACCTCGCTGAGTTTCCTGCCAGCGATTTTGCTGATGATGACGGGCTTTACCCGCATTATTATCGTACTTTCCTTATTGCGTCAGGCATTAGGTACCCAATCTGCACCTCCGAATCAGGTAATGGTAGGTTTGGCATTATTTTTAACCTTTTTTGTAATGTCACCTGTGTTTGACAAGGTGTATGCGGATGCATACCAGCCATTATCAGAAAATAAAATCACCATGCAGGAGGCGATGGATAAAGGGGTGGCACCGTTTAAGGCGTTTATGCTCAAGCAAACCAGAGAAGGCGATTTGGCCCTGTTTGTAAAAATGGCGCAGATAGACCGTGTTGAAACCCCCGATCAAATCCCACTTAAGGTGCTGGTTCCTGCATTTGTTACCAGTGAGCTTAAAACTGCATTCCAAATCGGATTTGCGATATTTATCCCATTTTTGATTATTGATATGGTGGTTGCCAGTGTGCTGATGTCGATGGGGATGATGATGGTGTCACCCGTGATTGTAGCCTTGCCTTTTAAATTGATGTTATTTGTACTCGTTGACGGATGGCAGCTATTGCTCGGATCGTTGGTTGAGAGTTTTTATCCGTAGTGAACCAATATCATGCATAATAAAAACGCAGGAGAAATAGCATGACCCCAGAAAGCGTGATGACATTAGGACGAGATGCAGTTGAAATCACCCTGTTGGTTTCGGCACCCATTTTATTAACGGTTTTAGTGATAGGTTTGTTAGTGAGTATTTTTCAGGCGGCCACTCAGATTAACGAGCAAACACTCTCGTTTATACCTAAACTTGTTGGTGTGTTTATCGCGTTGATGGTGGCTGGCTCATGGATGCTTACTACAATGGTGGATTACATGCACGTGGTCTTTACCAGTATTCCCGCCATGGCAAATTAAAGCCCATCGTGCTTAGTGTATAGTAATGATTACCATCAGCAGCGAATGGCTTCAAACTTGGATTATCAGCCTGTTGTGGCCATTAACGCGTATTCTGGCGACCATTTCTGTGGTACCTATATTTAGTCATCGGGCTATCCCACCACAGGTTAAACTGGGTTTGGGGGTGATGCTCACCCTCGTTATTGTGCCCACCATCCCGCCACTTCCGCAGTTTGAGATTTTTTCCTTACAAGGTATGTTAATCTTAATTCAACAGATTGTGATAGGCCTAGCCATAGGCTTTAGCATGCGCATGGTATTTGCAGCTGTTGATTTGGCAGGACAAATGATCGGCATGAGTATGGGCTTGGGTTTTGCTTCATTTTTTGACCCGCAGACGCAAGGGCAAACCACCTCCATTAATCAGTTTTTAGTGTTGCTGACGATGTTGATTTTTTTGAGTCTAGATGGCCATCTGGTGGTAGTGACAGCGCTTGCCAATAGCTTTATCACCATGCCAGTTGCTGTGAATGGCGGCGGTATCGACCTCATGCAGGTGGCAAAGTGGGGCAGTATTATTTTTAGCGCAGGTTTGATGCTGGCTATGCCTGCAATTGCTGCGCTATTGATTGCGAATATGGCATTGGGGATACTCACGCGTACAGCACCACAGCTCAATCTGTTTGGTATTGGTTTTCCAATCACGTTAAGTATGGGGTTTATTGTGCTGGCGCTTTCATTGCCAAGTATGCTGCAACCGATACAAGGGTTTATTTCCCAAGGTGCCAGCAATATGTATCAGATTGCAAATCCCAAAGTTGAAACACCACAAGCTGATACAGTTGGCCGATAAGATTTAGATAAAATTAAACAAAGATAAGTTAGTGGTTTGAACAAAAGATTTTTGAGCAGCTTCCATAATCGTCATGTTTTTAGCGAGTTCTGACAAAGCTGATGCGTAATCAAGGTCTTGAAGTTCAGAGAGTGATTGACTATATTGCAAGTCACGGTCTGAGCCACCAATATCCAAGGCATCCAGCTCATTAAGTCTAGAGCCAATCTCAGCACGCACTGTAAGTACGTTATCTAAACCACCCTGAATACTGCCAATCCCTGTTGCAAGGCCTGCCGAGAAGGCGGCTTGAGTTGCAGGCGTTAATGGCGTGTTTAGCAGATTAACTAAATTCTGGAGTGTGGCAAAAATATCGTTTCCGCCATTTTGAAACACCTTGTCTCCAGTTTCATTGACAGCCATTTGGCGTTGCGTATCTACCTGAAGTAGTTGTTCATTGCTGTCGCCAACATAGCTTGCACCGCCAGCATTCGCAATAAACGGCTTGCTGTCAGTTTTAAATCCAGCATAAAGGTAGTTACCTGAGGCATCTTTAGTGTTGGCGAGGCCGATCAGCGCCTCCAGAGTGTTATTCAGGTCTGCTGCTATAAATCCACGCTCCTGATCTGAAAAAGCACCATTACCCGCAGCAATCAGTGATGAATGCGCAGAAACCAGTGCATTGGTTACGCTGGTGAGGTTAGATTCCAGCGTGTTGAGTTTGAGCTGTGCTGTTTGGCGCGTATCAGCGAATTTTGCATTAACGCTTTGTGCATGCGAAATTTCTAACGAGCGAGCGGCGGCTACTGGGTCATCGGCGGGTGTGCTGATGCGGCGTCCAGTAGAAATCTGCTGTTGCAGTTTGACCTGATCAACCTGTAAGTTATTGATTTTATTAATGCCAGACTGATAAATAGTATTGGTGCTGATACGCATGATGATTTCCTTAAACTATTGACTAGCGGCCAAGTTGCAATAGAACATCAAATAATTGGCTGGCAATCTGCATCATTTTCCCCGCAGCCTGATAAGCTTGCTGGTAACGAATTAAATTGGTGGCTTCTTCGTCCAGGTTAACACCTGACTCTGATTGCATCGCTGCTGTTGTTTGCTCTAGCACTTGCGATTCGGCCAAGCTGAGAATGTTAAGTTCGCGCGTTTTATTACCAACATTGTTCACCATTTGACCAAAGGCATCAGAAAAACTCTTGTTGCCTACTAACAATTTTTCACTTTGCAGGCTTGCCAGCAAGAGGCCATTACGGTTGTCACCTGGGCCAGCAAAGGTGCCAGGCGTGATAGTAAAAGTGTCACCCGCAGTTGGTGTGCCTGAAATACTGAACTTTAACCCCTGGGTAGTAATGATTGCGCCATTACTTATCGTTACCTGATCGCCTGGGTTGTAATTTGTGGTAACACCGTTTAATGTGACCGAAACATTAGATGACGCTACAAAACCTGGTGGGTTAAAAGTAAAACTGAGCGGGGCGCCAAGTGGTGATGCTGCATAAGTGCTTGTTGCCGTTGGGGCACTGATTGTGGCACTGGATGAAGTAGTGCTTGAAGTGACGACAGGGCCGCCGACTGCAAGTTTGGCAGGGTCGGTAATGGCCACTTGCATACGTCCCGCAGCTTGTTGTGTTGGTTTGACCACATAGCTGTCTCCAGCAGCAAGTGTGCCAGAACCCAGGCTAATGCTGATGCCGTCGATGGTGAGGGGTAAGCTGCCAAATGATGTAACGCTTGAATCACTCAAGCGAGTAACCGCATAATTGGTGCCGTCAAACTGTAAGCGGTAATCACTGGTGGTCACAGCACTGGCATCTACTATGGCGCTGTTGATAACTGCATCGCCAGTGTTGCTGGTGTTGGCATTAACGATAGGATTAGGAATGCTAAATAATGCACCGCCTAAAGCGCCCGTTTGATCAAAGCCCGCACGGTGCTGCGCGTTAAATGTTTCTGCCATGGCTACAGCCAGCTGACCGATTTGATTTTGCACAAGATCTAAAGACTCGGCTCTAAATTGCAGCAATCCTCCGATTGCACCGCCTTGTAAACTGTTAATGCCTAGCACCTTGGGTTCACCTTTGCTTACGTAGGCAACTTCTATACGGCTAGGATCTGTTGCAGAGGGTATCGGTGCCAGTTGAAAAGATTGATTGCCAACCACTACAGGCAAGCCATTACCTATATAAATGTTGTAGCTGCCTTGACCTTGCGGAATCACCGTTGTTTTGATTTGCTTGCTTAACTCATTCACTAACTGATCACGCTGATCGAGTAGGTCATTGGGCTGGTTGCCAGTAGCATTGATGGATTTTTCGATGACGTCATTTAAATTGGCAATTTGCTTACTGTAAGTATTGGCCAACGTCACGCTGGTGGTGAGTTGTGTATTCACCCCATCTTGAATTTGTGTGAGTCTGTCACTGGTACTCTGAAAGCGGCTTGCCAATGACTGCGCTGCTGAGAGCGTGGTTTGACGTGTAGCTATGTCACTTGGATTGGCGGCCAGATCCTGCACAGCGCCAAAAAACGCATTCATCGCAGGGTTTAAGCCAGCTTGCGGATCAGAAAGCATATTATTGATTGTGCCAAGCTGTTGGCCATAAACCTCTGCACTGGCGCTAGTGGCAATACTTCTACTCATCTGTGCGGCAAGGATATCGTTAAAAACACGTGCAACACCTGTAATTTCAGTACCTTGACCAATGAAGCCAAAACCAAAGTTTTGTGACTGTGAGGCCGCTTGTACAATGACTTGTCGCGAATATCCTGGCGTGTTGGCGTTGGCAATGTTATGGCCAGTCGTATTTAGGCCTACCTGTGCGGCAGCCAAGGCGCTTTTGCCTATATTGAGTATACCTGACATGATTTGTACCTAACTTAACCTAACTCTACATGCCTACACAACGGCACAATTTGATAAAACTTTAGTGCAATTTCCATTTAGTGCTATTTCTTTATGCAGCAATCTAAAATCAAGAGGCCATTTCAATGACGCTGGCTAACTTTGTAGCATAGTTAGGGTCGGTTGCATAGCCAGCCTTCTGCATGGCTTGTGCGTAATTGTTTGTGTTATTCAAGTTTTCCAGCACATTTTGGTAACGTGGGTTGTTGCGCATAAGGTTGGCAAAATCTTTAAATGAATCCGCATAACTATCGTAAGCGCGGAATTTCTCTATACGTTTTTGTTTGACGCCGTTGATATATTCAGTAGTTAGGGCATCAACAGTTTTACCGTTCCAGTTGCCAGTTGCCTTGATGCCAAATAAATTATAGCTATTGGTGCCATCCATGCCCTTAAGCTCGCGTCTTCCCCAACCACTTTCAAGTGCAGCTTGCCCTAGCATAAGATGGCTAGGGATACCCGTCGCCTGACTGGCGATTTTGGCATGAGGTGCCATGCGTTCTTTAAAGTCGGTAACGGTGGGGCTTGGGTTAGATGGTGCGTCATTCAAGGTCTTGAGTTTAATTGCAGCACCATTAATTGCACTATTGCTGGATGGGTCTTTTTGAACGTTAGACAAAGCCTGGTTTAAAAATGGGTTACCAATCAGGCTGGTTTTACTTGAGGTGAGCGGGTTGTTATTTGGATTGTCGTGACTAACCGCTTGCTCAAGGTTGCCGCTAATGTCGTAGCCACCTTTGGTGAGTTGTCGTGCCAGCACATCCGCCAGCCCCAGCCCTCTTGCGGCAAGGTTGCTGGTGAGTTGTTGGTCCAGCATAGAGATAAAGGTACGACTTTGGTCATTGTCAAACATGCCCTCTTGCGGGGTTGCCTCACGCATGCTTTTGAGCATCATGTTCATGAAAATGGCTTCAAACTGCTTTGCAACACCTTTTATCGCTTCTGGTGATTGTTCTCTGGCGGCCTGTTTTAACTGGTTAAGGCTATTGCTATCGAAGGCGACCCCACCTGATAAATTATTACCAGGCAGGGAGTTGATGTTGTTCGCATTGATATTCATGAGATAAGTAATTTTTTGTTAAGTGCGTTTAGATAACTTCTAGTTCGGCACGTAATGAGCCCGCGGCTTTCATTGCCTGCAATATTGCGAGTAAATCCTGCGGGGTAGCACCGATTGCATTAAGCGCTTTTACAACATCGGATAAATTAGCCCCTGCATTGAGTTTTACGACTTTTCCTGGTTCTTGATTGATGTCGATTTTTGAACGCGCAGTGGAGACGGTTTGTCCAGTAGCGAGTGCGCCAGGTTGGCTAATGACAGGCTCAGTGTTGATGGTGACGGTTAGATTACCATGAGAAACGGCCACAGTCTCTAACGATACAGCCTGATTCATCACAACAGAGCCTGTGCGTGCATTAACAATCACTTTTGCCTGCCCTGTGGCAGGAGCGACATTCAGGCTTTCAAGTGCCGCTAAGAATGCAACGCGATTCATGTTGTTGGGCGCCTGCACTTGTATGACACGGCCATTTTGTGCGCTTGCGGTGTTTTGCCCGAATTGTTTATTAATGGCATCCACCACAAGTGAAGCAGTCGAGAAGTCAGACTCTTTTAACTCGAGGTTGATATTGCCATTTTGACTGAGATTGCTGGCAACGCTACGCTCAACCGTAGCGCCTGCACTGATTCTGCCAACGCTTAAGTGATTGACCTGCGTTTGTGCGCCATTAGCAGATGCACCTACGCCACCTACTACCAAACTACCTTGTGCCATGGCATAGATTTGGCCATCGGCACCTTTGAGCGGTGTCATTAACAACGTGCCGCCACGCAAACTTTTTGCGTTACCCATAGAGGATACCGTGACATCCAGCCCCTGCCCAGGTTGAGCAAAGGCGGGCAGGTTGGTGGTGACCATCACCGCCGCAACATTTTTGAGCTGTAGGTTGGTACCTTGTGGCAGGTTTACCCCCATTTGCTGCATCATGCTGATAATGCTTTGTACGGTAAACGGTGTTTGTGTGGTTTGGTCACCTGTGCCATCCAAGCCGACCACTAAGCCATAACCTATGAGCTGGTTGGATCTCACCCCTTGAATCGTCGCAAGGTCTTTAAGGCGCTCTGCATATACGGGCTGAAATGCCAATGCCCCACAAATGAGCAGGGTAGTTATCTTGTTTAACTGAGAAATCAGGTAGTGGGCTAGGCTTTGCATTTGTTTCACCTTTATTCCTTTGCCGTATGTGCTTACCATGGACTCATGCTGAGAAAGAACCTTGCAAAGATTGAAGCGATTTGAGCGCCATCAATTTTACTGTTGGTTCGATATTCAATGCGTGCATCAGCCACCTTGGTTGAAGGCACAAAATTGCCTTGTGTGATGGTGTCTGGATTGACTACGCCAGAAAAGCGTACAAACTCAGTGCCTTTGTCCAGGCCAATTTGCTTTTCGCCGCTCACCAGTAGATTGCCATTCGGCAGCACTTCAATCACTGTGGCGGTAATCGCCCCATTAAAACGATTGCTTGCGTTTGCGTTCGCATCATCTTCATAAGCGTTTGAGCCGCTGGCAGAAAAGCCCGTTAAGTTGCCAAAAGGTAGTTTAGACAACAAACCGCCAGTAACGGTAACATTGTCTTTCAAAGTGGCATCTGTATTAAAGCTGGCATCACCTTTTTTGCTGGCATCACTGGCATTTGCCTTAGTTGCAGTGGTGTTCTCAGTGATGTTGATGGTTAAAATATCTCCCACAAAACGTGGGCGTCTATCCTCAAACATCGGGCGGTAAGACACACTATTGAAAATGCCGCCGTTATTAGCTTCTGCATTGGCGTTAGCGGGTGTTTTTGCAGTGGTGGGCTGCTGCACGATGGTGCTTGGCGTAATCGCGCAGCCAGTGCTTGTCAGCATTACAAAGCATAAGCCAATCGCAGTAATAGTGATGCTTATTTTAGACAAGCTGACACCTGAAGGTACAATGCTTTGCCGATGATGGTCTGTTGCGTTTAACATGGCAGTTCCTAAATTCATCCTAAACTTCTCGCGTCATTCAATTGTTAAATTTGCGTTAATCTTTGTAACATCTGGTCTGAGGTCGTAATGGCCTTGCTGTTAATCTCATACGCACGCTGGGTTTGAATCATATTTACCAGCTCTTCAACAACATTCACGTTTGAAGTTTCAATATAGCCCTGTGTCAGCAAGCCTGCGCCATTGGTGCCTGGCGTGTTGGCGTTGGCGTTGCCAGAAGCGGCTGTTTCAACATAGAGGTTTTCTCCCTTACCCTGCAAGCCAGCCGGGTTAATAAAGGTTGCCAGTTGAATTGAGCCGATTTGCGTCACCGCGCTTGAGCCAGATAAAGTCACTGAAACAGTGCCATCACGGCCGATTGTCAGACTTTGAGCATTGTTGGGAATGGTGATTGCTGGTTGAACAGGAAAGCCGCTGGCAGTGACCAGTTGGCCTTGGCTGTCAACCTGAAATGATCCATCGCGTGTATAGGCCGTTGTGCCATCTGGTAAAAGTACTTGAAAAAACCCCTCACCTTGTATTGCAACGTCTTTGTCATTGCCCGTTTGCTGTAAATTGCCTTGGGTGAAAATACGCTCTGTGGCAACGGGCCTTACGCCAGTGCCTAGCTGCAAGCCAGAAGGTAATTGCGTTTGTTGTGATGACTGCGCACCAGGTTGCCTGAGTGTTTGATAGAGTAAGTCTTCAAACACGGCACGGGAGCGTTTAAAGCCAGTGGTGCTTACATTGGCCAAGTTGTTTGAAATTACATCCATTTGCGTTTGCTGCGCATCCAGACCAGTTTTTGAAATCCAAAGTGAGCGTATCATTTTATGTTCCTCTCAAGCGACTCGTGTCATGCTGTTTCAGTGCGTCAAACATAGCTTTTCTTTTAATATACGTTTAATCATAACGCATGTGTGGCTACCTCAAAGCGAGGAGCTGACCTGCTTTTTCAGCGTTATTCTCAGCGGTCTTGAGTAGCTTCATCTGCGTTTCAAACTGGCGCGCAAGGCTAATCATCGTGACCATGGCATCCACCACATTCACATTGCTGCTTTCCAATGCACCGTTAATAACACTGACGTTAGCATCAGCTACGGCAGGAATGCCATCTTGAGTAACAAACAAGCCATCAGCCGCACGCACCAGATTTTTCTCATCTGGATTCACAAGTTTTAGCCGCCCAATGGTATTGGCAGGGCCTGGCAATGTATTGTTCTCCACGCTGGAAACAGTGCCATCTTTGCCAATACTGACTCTAATGTCGGGTGGAATGCTGATAGGGCCGCCATCGCCCATGACGGTAAGACCTGAGGCCGTTTGCAGTATGCCGTTTTCACTTACCTTGAGTGAGCCGTTACGGGTGTAGGCTTCAGTGCCATCGGCGCGCTGTACAGCAAGCCAGCCCTCACCGTGAATCGCAACGTCCAAATCTCGGTTAGTTGATTGAATCGCGCCAGAATTAAAGTCTGAGCCTGCGGTGGCATCTACCACAAATGCACGGGTTGGTAATCCTTTTCCCACCACAGGCACTGCTCTAAATGCGTCAATCTGCGACTTAAATCCTGTGGAGGTGGCATTTGCCAGGTTGTGTGCGGTGGTCGCCTGTTGGTTAAGGATATGTTTAGCCCCTGTCATTGCGGTGTAAATCATGCGATCCATGCAGGCTCTCCTTTACTTTAATTATGAACTTTATTAGCAATTGATTAACGCAGATTCACAAGGGTCTGTAATACTTGGTCTTGTGCTTTAATTGTTTGCGCATTTGCCTGATAAAAGCGTTGTGCTGTAATCATGTTCACTAGCTCTGCAGTCAAATCCACGTTTGAGTCTTCAACCGCAGAAGATTGCAATACACCATTCAAACCTTGTCCTGGGGCACCTGTTTGAGCTGGGCCTGAGCTTGCAGTTTCAGTCCATGCGTTGCCGCCCAGATTTTGCAGCCCATTTGGGTTGTTAAAGCGCGTGAGCACAATTTGCCCGAGCACTTTGGATTGGCCATTGGTAAAACTTCCTACGATAGTGCCATCAGCAGCGGCAGAAAATCGCGCTAATCGCCCAGAGGCAAACCCGTCTTGCGTTAAGTTATTAATGCTGAAATTAGAGCCAAATTGCGTGCTGCTTGAGTAGTCTAGTGTGAGATTGACCGCCGTAGCTGGCACAGTGATGTTGGTATTAAAGCTCATGGCCTGCGCTGCTGTTGGTGTAGGATTAATACCCGTAGCGCCAAATGTCATGGTGTAGGATGGAGGGGTGGTTGGCGTACTGCCGCCTGTGATATTGTTGCCGTTTACAAAAGAGTGTACCACCCACTCACCTGGGGTAGCACCTTTTACAAAGTAACTCTGTAATGTGTACGGGTTACCTAAAGTGTCATAGACCGTCACTGCCGAGGTGTTGTTGTAGGTAGCAGGGTCGGCAGCATCAAACGGCAAAGCCGGCACAGATTGTCTTGAATCAAGATTAAGCGTACCAGTTACCGCTGTAGTAACCTGCGGAGGACTGTCGGCAGTGTTGATTACAAGGGGGGCAGGGTTGGCCGTGATGATTACTCCGTTTGTATCAACCCCATAACCAGTTAAGAATTTTCCGCCAGAATCTACAATAAAACCGTCTTTATTCACCTGGAACTGCCCATTACGTGTATAGGTGGGAACGCTGTCTTGCTCCATGCGGAAAAAACCGTTACCGTTAATGGCAATATCCAATGGGTTGTTAGTTGAAGTGATATTGCCTTGAGTAAATTGCTGTGCAACTGCGGCGACCTTCACACCAATGCCCACTTGCGTGCCACCTGCCCCTGTGAGTGAGGCTGCGTAAACGTCAGCAAATTCAGCACGTGCCTGCTTGAAGCCTACTGTATTTGAGTTGGCGACATTATTGCCGACAACATCAAGTTGTTTGGATGCCGCATTTAGACCGCTTAAACCTTGTTGAAAACTCATTTTATTCTCCTGTATGCCATAAAGCTTTACATGTAATGATTGCTAACTATTAAACCCTAGAAAATTTCTTTCACATCGCTGGTACTCACGCTACTTAAATTATTTAAATTTAATTTAATGCCCTCAGCAGTATTTGAGATGCTCACCACTTGGGCGTAGGTTAATCCCGAAGCCAGCACCTTGTTGTTGCCTATGGTTGCCTCCACTTCAAAGCTGTAGTTGCCACTGTCCGCAATTGAACCATCATTTTTAAAGCCGTCCCAGCTAAATGGTGTAGCCCCTGCATCTTGACTGCCTAGGTTTAACGTTCGAATCACATTGCCTCCAGCATCTTTAATCGCAACTGTTAGCTTGTCTGCACCGACTGGCAGTTCAACACCAAAAAAACCGCCGCTGCCAGTGTTTAGTACGCTATAGCCTGGAGTCAGTACGTTATGCCCAATCATGCTGGATGCCTGATAAGACTGTCCCGCTTGTACGTTAGAAATCAGCGACTCCAGCGTTTTGTTCAATTTATCAATGCCAGTGACGGTCGAAAGCTGTGCCATCTGGCTGGTCACTTGTGCATTATCCATCGGGTTGAGCGGATCCTGGTTTTTCATCTGCGTCACTAATAGCGTCATAAAACGATCCTGCGCTTCATCAACGCTATTGCCAGATGACTTGTTTCTTGTATTCATTGC
Source organism: Methylotenera sp. (assembly GCA_028688575.1). GTDB lineage: Bacteria > Pseudomonadota > Gammaproteobacteria > Burkholderiales > Methylophilaceae > Methylotenera. Next base: position 14,899 of record JAQTXW010000043.1, read on the forward strand.
ATCAAGCAAAGCTTGAGAAGCAGTGTTTTGGGTATTTTGTACGGTTGCCATGACTGTGATCCTTGTTTAAATTAGTGCAAATGCGTGATTAAGACTGGCCAATCGACAGCGTCTTGGCCAGCATGGTTTTCACTGCATTGGTCGTTTCAACGTTATTTTGATAGGCGCGCGAGGCTGAAATCATATTCACCATTTCTTCTGTCACATTGACATTAGGCATGCTGACGTAACCTTTTTCATCAGCCAGTGGGTGTTTTGGGTCATAAATGACCCTAGGTGGAGATTTATCTTCGACCACCTTAACGACTTTAACGCCGTTTGCATTGGCTGATTTTGTCGGCGTTGCACTAAACACCACTTGTTTAGCTTTGTAGGGTGTGCCATTGGCACTGGTTGCGCTATCTGCATTGGCGAGATTGCTAGCGACGGTGTTGAGCCGCTGCGCCTGCGCGCTCATGGCTGAACCTGTGATATTAAATACATTAAATAGAGACATTGCTTTCTCCTGAACTTTACTTAGCTGCCTAAAAGGGCTTTATTGACCCTGTATGGCCGCCAGCATAGACTTAATCTGGCCATTAATGCCATTTAAGCTAGCCTCATAGCGTAAGGCGTTTTCTGCAAACTGATTACGCTCAACATCCATATCCACAGTGTTGCCATCTACTGCGCCCTGAATCACCGGCCGAAATAGCGCATTGCCGCCGATGCCTGATGCAGCGCCATCTAAATGCTTGGCTGAAGTTTTAGCGGTAGTGAATGCCTGATTGCTGATGCCCGCCATGGCATTTTTCATGGCAGCGTTAAAATCCAGATCGCGTGCTTTATAATTAGGGGTGTCTGCATTGGCGATGTTTGATGCAATCAACTCCTGACGTTCTGCTCGAACTCTTAAAACACTTTGATGTAAATTCATCATGGCATCTAATTTATTGATCATCATTATTTCCTTTGTCTTACAGATTGATAGCCTTGCAGATTCAAACTTACGTCACCAGCTATTCAAGAAAATACTTTTATTGCCGATAACACAGATGTAGGTTATTTTATGCATATAAAGCGTATTTAATTGGTAAAGAAGAGAGGTAAAAGTAGCCCTTTTCTAAGTTAGGCTTGCTTGGTGCATATGTAGAATGCATGTTGAAGCTATGTAAAACACATTGGAATTCATCATGCAGGGATTAAATCGACATATTAGGCTGGCTGTGCTGGCGGGATCGTTATTTGCAAATGCTAGCCTATTTGCTACGCCCGACGTTGTTGCGCTTAATAAACAGCCGCTAAGGCAGGATTTATTAGCGGTCAGGCAGAAAATAGCAGAATTTTTGACCACGCAAACCATAGGTTATCCTGGGGAGGTGGGCATCAGTGTTGGTTTGATTGATCCTAATTTAAGGCTGACAAGTTGCCATGATCTGGAGGTGTTTATTCCCAAAGGCAGCCGTGTTTGGGGCAGAACCAGCGTAGGCGCGCGCTGTCACACGCCAAGTGCATGGACGATATACACGCAGGCAACAGTGAGTGTGTCATCTGCATATATTGTTGCATCCAAACCTCTGGCGCAGGGTCGCACCATTACCAGTGATGATTTGATGTTTGAAACAGGAGATATTACGCAATTACCCTCAGGCATTTATACCGATGCAAGTCAGGCGCTGGGTCGTGTTGTGAATATCTCCATGCAGGCGGGCACCGTGCTCAGGCAGGAAATGTTAAAACAGGCACCCGTTGTGCAGCAGGGGCAAACAGTGATGGTGGTTTCAAGCGGCAGGGGATTTAGTGTATCAGCTGAGGGAAAAGCCGTTACCAAGGCGAACGAAGGGCAAGTAGTGCAGGTGAAAGTTGCCAATGGCCAAGTAGTGAGTGGTATTGCACGCCCTGGCGGGCAAGTGGAAATCGTGTTTTAGCGCTACCTGATATGCATGGACTTAGATGGACTTAGCATGGATGCTGGTTACTTTTTATTGGGTTTAATTAAAAAGTGAATTTTTTTCACTAAAACATTAAAGTTCGCTTAAACTATGCCGATAAATGCATTAAGCAAGCGTGTAATACGCAGATACACTTAAGCAAAAAAGGATAAGCATCATGAAAATCAACGATTCAGTGAGTAGTACGACAGCCTTAGGCGTAGATAAAGTTGGCGCTGAAAAAGCAGGTGCAGTAAAAATTAGCGCAGAGGCTAGACAGCAATCAAATGGTTCGCAAGCGGCGAGCAAGTCTTCAGACAATGTCACATTGTCTCCGCTTTCTGCTAAACTGCAATCATTAGAAGCTAAGGTCGCCGCAAGCAGCGTGTTTGATGCCGAGAAAGTAGATGCAATTAAATCGGCTATTTCCAGCGGTCAATTTTCTGTAAGCTCTGAAAAAGTGGCTGATGGTTTAATTGAAACAGTCAAAGACTTATTAACCAGTCGAATCGCTTAAGTACTTTCAGTTAGCAATAATGCTGGCTTGGTTAAGGTGAGGGTAATATGAGTATTGCAACTTCAAAAGCAGTGATTACTTTTACACAAGATGCAGCGTTGGTTAAGCAGTTGCTCAATTTGCTCGAGCGCGAGCAACAGCATCTCATCAAGGCTGATGTGGATGCAGTCGAAGCGATACTCGACGAAAAATCGGTATTGCTACAACAGTTGAATCAAGCAGCAAAAACCCGATACGCCACTCTTGCCACAAATGGCTTTGAGGCTAACGAGGCAGGGATGTCTGCTTGGATAGATAAGGTTAATCTGCCAGAGGTGCGTCGTGCCTGGCTCAATTTTCAACTTGGCTTGGCACAAGCCAAAGAGCTTAACCGCCTTAACGGCACGTTAATCAGTAAACATTTCAATCGCAACCAGGAGTTGCTCAATCATCTGCAAGGCAAGTCTGAAGATAGTGCCGTATACGGCCGAGATGGTCAATCAAAAACCAAGGCGCCTGCGCGCTCAGGTTTGGCTGTATAATCCTAGCTTAAAAATAAACGTTCAGCTCGAACAGTTGAGTTGCGGGCGTGTTTAAAATTACACGTCAGGTGATTTTCTGGTTATTTTTATGTCTAGGTTTTAATCAATTTGTTTTCATCAATTTCAAATTTAAAATTCCTTAAACGCTCGCATGTACTTGGCTTGTTGTTAGCGCTACTTGCATTGTTTGCTGTTTACCCTGGCAAATGGTTTGCGCATAAACCAATTTCAATTGCAGCCCATGTCTGGTTGGGATACGAGCCGATGTTTCTGGCGCGCAGTGAAGGGTGGCTGCAGAGTCAGCAAGTACACATTTTGGAAACAGCCTCAGCCACAGAGTCGATACAAGCCTTAATGGCAGGCAAAGTTGATGCTGCGGCACTGACGCTGGATGAAACCTTAAAAGTGCGTGAAATGGGTTTGCCGATGACGGTGGTCATGGTGTTTAATCTCTCTGCGGGTGCAGACAAGCTGCTGGCAAGTCAGGATATCAACGATTTAGCTTCGCTCAAAGGCAAACGGCTGGGCTATGAACCGAGCTCCGTAGGAGAGGTGATGTTGGCAGAAGTGCTTAACAGAGCGCAACTTAACAGGCAGGATTTAAAATTACATCCTATTCCTGTTAATCAGCATCATGAAGCCTGGCACGAAAAAACAGTAGATGCCATCATTACCTATGAACCCACCGCGACGCATTTGCTTGCTGATGGCGCGCATCAATTATTTGATTCGACTCAAGCACCTAATCTAATTATCGATGTGCTGGCAGTGCGCAGTGATAGGCTCAATCACCATTATGCCAAGGCTATTCGGCACTTGATTACGGCACATTTTAAGGCATTGCGGCATTTGCATCTTAATCCTAACGATGCAGCTTACCGCATGGCCGCACATTTGCAACTGAGTAGCTTTGAAGTGCTGGCAGCTTATAAAGGTTTGGTGTTGCCTGACGCATTGTTAAATCATCATTTAATGGCTAAAACACCCTCGGAGCTTTTAGTGAGTGCAGAACATCTTGTTGATCTCATGTTAAATTATCAGTTGTTAAAAAAACCTATGGTTTTATCTGAATTTATTGATGCCAGCTATTTGCCAACCAAGAATATACAGGATTGAAGCGTATGCCATTGAATGCTAAATGGGTGATTTGGCTTGCCAGTCTTTTAATAAGCTGCTGGCTAACAGTGCCAGGATATGCCGCTAGCTCAATTCAAATCGGCGTGCTTGCTTATCGTTCTAAAGAAGTGACCTATGAGCATTGGCGGCATTTGGCAGATGCCTTGCATCAGCGTATCCCCCAATATGAATTTTTTGTTCAGGTTTATACACCAGATGAGCTGGCGGCTAAAGTTGCAAGCAGGCAGCTGGATTTTGTGCTCACCAACCCCGCAAATTACGTTAAATTAAGCCGTGATAGTGGGCTGTCCGCGCCTTTAGCTACGCTCATTAACAATGAAAATTTGCACCTCGCCCATGTGTTTGGCGGGGTAGTTTTTACGCGCAGTGATCAAAGCAAAATTAATCATCTGGAAGATGTGAAAAGTAAAACGGTAGCGATTGTTGGCAATCATTCGTTGGGTGGTTATCAGATGCAGGCTTATGAGTTGCTTCGCCAAGGCATCACCTTGCAAGAGGCTAATTTAATTAAAACAGGTATGCCGCATGACAACGTGGTGAATACAGTGTTGTCAGGCAAGGCCGCTATTGGCTTTGTGCGCACAGGCGTGCTTGAGGCTATGTCGCGCGAGGGGCGCCTGGATATTTCGCAATTAAAAATCATTAACGCGCAGTCACTGGCTGATTTTCCGCTGGCAGTTTCAACCAGGCTTTATCCTGAGTGGCCATTTGCCTCTATGCCGCATGTGCATGAAGATATTGCGCGTAAAGTCGCGGCTGCATTATTTAATCTGGAAGAAAATCCCGCTGCAGTGAATGCCATAGGGATTCATGGCTTTGCCGTGCCTGCCGATTACACGCCAGTGGTTGATTTAATGCGCGAACTGCGTTTACCGCCTTACGACTATGTACCAAGCTTTAATTTGCAGGATGTGCTTACACAATATCCGTGGCAGATTGCAGCGCTGCTGCTAGGCTTAACGCTGATTGTGATTTTGTCATTACGCCTTTTGGTCGCTAAACGTTACTTAGAGTTCAATCACCAAGCCCTATTAACGCAAAAAGAGCTGTTGCAGGACAGTCAAGCTGAGTTGCAGGCAATATTCAATACTATTCCAGATCTGCTGTTTGATATGGATAGTCATGGGCGCTATCATGCGGTGCACGCCACTGAGCACTCTCTTCTGGCCGCGCCCGCGCTTGCGCTTGTTGGCAAATCTGTGCATGAGGTTTTGTCCCCCAACGCGGCAGATATCATCATGCTTGCACTCAAAGAAGCAGAGCAAACTGGTTTTTCGCAAGGCAAAGAAATTGAGCTGTCATTGCCACAGGGAAATCATTGGTTTGAGCTTTCTGTGGCCAAAAAGCAAAGTACAGATGCGTTATCACGATTTATTGTGTTGTCACGAGAAGTGACCGCACGTAAACTTGCCGAAGCGGATCTCAAGATTGCAGCAACTGCATTTCAGTCTAACGAAGGTATTTTGATCACGGATCAACATCAGGTGATTTTGCGGGTGAACCAGTCATTTACGCAGATTACAGGTTACTCAGCCGATGAAGTAATCGGCAAAACCCCCACTATTTTACATTCGGGGCGTCAGGATAAAGCTTTTTATCAAGCCATGTGGAACAGTATTGAAAAATATGGCACATATAAAGGCGAGCTCTGGAACAGGCGAAAAAATGGCGAGATTTACCCTGAATATTTGGTGATTACGGCAATTCGAGATACCGCAGGTGCCTTGACCAACTATGTTGCCACGCTAAGTGACATTACAAAAGTCAAGGCTGCGGCCCAAGAGATTGAAAATCTGGCTTTTTATGATGCGCTCACGGGGTTGCCCAATCGCAGGCTGTTGATTGACAGGTTAACTCAAGCCTTGTCACAGACTGTGCGGATTGGCAAGAGCGGGGCATTGCTGTTTCTTGATTTGGATCATTTTAAAACGCTTAACGATAGCTTGGGGCACTCATTCGGTGACTTGCTATTGCAGCAGGTTGCAGAGCGTTTATCAAGTGCGGTAAGAGAAGGTGATACGGTTGCCAGATTAGGTGGTGATGAATTTGTGGTGATGCTGGAAAATTTAAACGCCTCACACAAAGAAGCGGCTGCACAGGTAGAGAGTGTTGCGCTCAAAATATTGCATGCGCTGGATCAGCCTTATCAGATAGAAGCGCATGAACATCATAGCACCGCAAGCATAGGCGCTACCTTATTTAACAATCATGTCGCAGGCATTGATGAACTGCTCAAACAAGCCGACATTGCCATGTACCAGGCCAAAAAAGCAGGGCGTAACACCTTGCGTTTTTTTGACCCAGAAATGCAGGCCAGCATCAACACCCGTGCAGCACTCGAAGCAGAACTGCGCAAAGCCCTCGAGCGCCAGCAATTTAAGCTTTATTATCAGATTCAGGTTGATAGCAGCGGTTATCCGTTTGGCGCAGAAGTGCTGATTCGCTGGATACACCCTGAGCGCGGACTTATATCGCCATTCCACTTTATTCCGTTGGCAGAAGAAACAGGCCTTATTTTACCGATAGGGGACTGGGTGCTCAACACGGCCTGTGAGCGCCTCAAAATCTGGCAGCAAGACATACGCACTGAGCATTTCACGCTATCTGTCAATGTCAGCGCCAAGCAGTTCCGCCAGCCAGATTTTGTCAGCCAGGTGCAGGCTGCAATAAAGCGGCATGATATCAACCCCATGTGCCTCAAGCTTGAACTCACCGAAAGCATGCTGCTAGAACACATGGCGCAAACCATCGCTACCATGAACGCCCTTAAAGAAATCGGCGTATGCTTCTCACTGGATGACTTTGGCACAGGCTACTCCTCACTGCAATATCTCAAAAAGCTTCCGCTGTATCAGCTCAAGATAGACCAATCTTTTGTACGAGACATTGCAGATGATATCAGTGACCAGGCCATTGTGCGCACTATCATCGCCATGGCACAAACACTGAATCTCAATGTGATTGCAGAAGGGGTGGAAACAGAACAGCAGCGGCAGCTACTGGAAGCCAATGGCTGCAGCACCTATCAGGGTTATTTGTTCAGTAAGCCGATACCGATTGAAGCGTTTGAGGTGCTATTGCAGCAGCACCTAGAACGGATGGTTTCAGTGGGTGCGGGTTCTAACATATAGCGCTGCCTGCATCAGCTAGTTACGTTGGCCAGGTCTTCCAACACTTGCAAAAAAGCATCGCCATAATGAGCAAGCTTAGCTTGGCCTATGCCGCT
>JAQTXW010000083.1 GCA_028688575.1 Methylotenera sp.
CAGCCTTACAGGATCTGGGCTTATGGGATGAAGTGAAAGACAGGTTAGACAGCTCTGCGCTTTCGCTCTCTGGCGGGCAGCAACAGCGCTTGTGCATTGCGCGTGCATTAGCACTGGCGCCAGAGAGTTTATTGATGGATGAACCATGCAGTGCACTTGACCCACTGTCATCAGCAGTGGTGGAAGATTTAATTCTAAGCTTAAGTAGACGCTATACCGTGGTCATTGTGACGCACAATCTGGCACAAGCGCGCCGCATCGCCAACTATGCAGGCTTTTTTTGGGCAAAAGAACGTACTGGAAAACTGGTCGAATTTGGTCGTTGCCAGCAGATATTTGAATCCCCAGCACATGAGCTTACCGCAGCTTATGTAAGTGGTGCCAGGGGTTGATTGCAAGTTAAGGAGTTAATAATGAGAGACTTTTTGTTTGTTGCATGCGTCATATTCACTTCACTTATTTCCAGCGCAAGTGCTGACCCGAATAGCCAAAACGGATTTAATCTGAATGGTGCTTTAGTCCCTGTTGATGAGATTTTATCAGGTGGCCCGCCCAGAGATGGCATACCAGCGATTGATAAGCCTGTTTTCTTAAAAGCAAATAATGCAAAAGAAATACGCGATAGCGCACGTGTGCTAGGCATCACGCGTAATGGCGTGAGTAAGGCTTATCCAATCAGCATTATGAATTATCATGAAATCGTCAACGATCACTTTAATGATGAAGCCATAGCGGTGACTTATTGTCCACTTTGTGGGTCTGGCGTTGCTTTCAAAACAGATGTAGCGGGCTACCAATTGCAGTTTGGCGTGTCAGGCTTGCTGTATAACAGTGATGTACTACTTTATGATCGCAGAACTAACTCATTGTGGTCGCAATTACTATCCAAAGCGATTTCTGGCTCACTTAAAGGTAAAGAATTGACACGCATCCCCATTGAGCACACCACCTGGGCTGATTGGCGCACACAAAATCCAGAAACCTTAGTGTTAAGCCAAAAAACTGGTTATCGACGTGACTATAGTGATAACCCTTATGCGGGTTATGATGAACATGAAGGCGTTTATTTTCCCGTTAGTTTTCGCGCACAAGGCTACCATCCTAAAGAGCAAGTGCTTGGCGTCCAGGTTAACAACCTGTCAAGAGCCTATCCATTTGTTGAGCTAGGAAAAGCGTCAAAAAGTAATATAGTTGAAATTAAAGATGAAGTGGCTGGACAAATAATCACAGTACGCTTTGACAAAACGCACCAATCAGCCAAAGCCTTTGATGCAGAAGGCAAGCAGATTGCAGGAACCACTTTGTATTGGTTTGCATGGTTCACATTCAACCCAAAGACCACAGTTTTTAAAGTGAAGTAAGCAGTATTTATTCCGCAATATGATGCCCAACCCTAGTTAAGGAGCCTTAAAATGAACCCTGATATCCCCCAAAAATCACCCTATGCAGTAGAAGTTGAAGCTGGTAAAAATTATTACTGGTGCGCCTGTGGCAAGAGTAAAAGCCAGCCTTTTTGTGACGGTGCGCATCAAGGTTCAACATTTTCACCCGTTGCTTACAAGGCTGAAGAAAATAAAACCATTTATTTTTGCGGATGTAAACACAGTGCAAATCAGCCACTCTGCGATGGTGCGCACAGCAAGCTATAAAAAAATAACTTTGTAGCACCAATATTTTCAAAATATGGGAATCAGTATGCACAAACTTAGCTTGTCGCAATTTCTATTAGAGGCTTCACAAAAGAAAGAACCAGTCACTACTGAGCTTTCACCCCTGTTAATGGACATTGCACAAGCATGCAAAGAAATAGCCTTGTCCATTAGCCGAGGTGCGTTGCAAGGCACCATGGGTAGTTTAAATGCCCAAAATGTGCAAGGTGAAACACAAAAGCAACTGGATGTGATTTGCAATGATATTTTTATTGACAATACCAGCAGATGCGGATTGGTGGCAGGGATGGTTTCTGAAGAGCTGGCAGATATTTATCTGCCCTCCCAACCCTCTACTGCAACCAATAAATACCTATTGCTATTCGACCCGCTCGATGGCTCATCCAATGTCAATGTCAATATATCTGTGGGTACTATTTTTTCAGTATTGCGCTGCCCTGCCGATATCTCACAACCGCAGTCCCATGACTTTCTGCAGGCTGGCAAGCATCAGTTATGTGCTGGCTACGCACTCTATGGCACTTCAACTATATTTGTGCTGAGTACAGGGCATGGTGTGAACGGTTTTACGCTGGACACTGAAACAGGTGAGTTTTACCTCACACATCCAGATATGCAAATTCCTGCAGATACTCAGGAGTTTGCGATTAATATGTCTAATTACCGCTTTTGGTCCGCCCCCATGCAGGAATATATCAATGAATGCCTGCAGGGTGAAACAGGAAGCCGTCACAAAGATTTTAGCATGCGCTGGGTTGCTTCAATGGTGGCAGAAATTCATCGTATTTTGTATCGAGGCGGTATTTTCATGTATCCAGCTGATAGCAAAGCAACTCATGGAAAATTGCGTTTATTATATGAGGCCAACCCCATGAGCTTTATTGTTAAACAGGCAGGCGGTGCATCGTCAACGAGCTTTCAGGACATCCTGGACATCATGCCTACCTCTATACATCAGCGCATTGGCGTAGTGATGGGTTCAAAAAATGAAGTCATTAAGGCGGTTAGTTATCAAAACCTAAGCCATTAGTTGTTGTCAGATAATGTTGATGGAACCACGGATGAGTGATAAAGTTCCATACACATGAAATACGCGCGCGCAATGGCTACATTCCTTATTTGCATCATGGCTTCAAGCCCTGTGTTGGCCGCTGTTTGCTCGATTTCATGCGCGGCAGGGTCTGTTGTGCCAGGCATAAGCGCCTCTGTGAATGTGATTCCTAGTGATACATCCGCCATGAGCCCTGATCACTGCCAGCATGGCATGGCTAGCGATAGCAAACATCAATCCAGTCAAGAAAACTCTGATAAACAAGCGTCTGACAAACACCAGTCCAATGCCGAACATAAAGGCTGTACGATGGCTGGTGGCTGTCATTTTTCTCAAGCCACACTAGCTTCGCCAATTCTGCTGTTATCTGCAAACTACACCAGCGTTGCGCTACCACCCTTCACCCCTTTCGCACTTGCTGCGGATGTTCCACCGCCAATAAAACCTCCCGCCTGAATTAACGCACTAAAGGGCGCCTCTATTTATTCAAGTTTTTAAGTTAGGCAAGGCGCGAATAAAAAATTATGACGCCGTATATATTTGATATATAAGGAATAATTTTTTATGAGCAACGTAGCATAACGACAAAAATTGAATTAATAGAGATGCCCTAAAGGGCTAACTATGTCTGTTAGTCCTAGCACGTTATTTCAAGTGTTTTAGGAGCGTTTTTATGTATAAATCCTGGTTAGGAAAAATCCTGCTGGCTACGTGGTGCCTGCTGACCGCAATGCCCGCCTATGCTGAACAAAATACCAAGCAAAGCACAGTGCAAAGTCTGGCGCAAGATTTTGCCGCACAAAAAAACTTAACCCTGACTGAGGCCATGCAGCTGGCCACACAAAACCAGCCATTGCTACAATCACTGAATGATGCAGCAGCGGCCGCACTTGAAGTGGCCGTAGCTGAAGGTCAATTGCCTGATCCTAAATTAAAGCTCGGCGTACTCAACCTGCCCATTAACCGTGGCGATGCGCTCAACTTTAATCGTGACGACATGACCATGACCAGCATCGGCGTGATGCAGGAAATAACACCATCACAAAAACGTGAAGCTGCATCGAGCATTATGCAAGCCGAAGCGCGGCAGTTTCACACAGAACAAACGGCAACATCACGTTCTATTCAACGTGATGTTGCTCTGGCTTGGCTCGATGCCTATGAAGCGCAGCGCAAAACCTTGCTATATCAGCAGATCACTGATGAAATGAATGCCGAGCGTAAAATAGCGATTTTCCGCATAAGTTCTGGCGCTGCACAAGCGAACGATGTGTTGCGTCTGGACCGAGAACTTTCAATGACAAAAGACAAGCTACTCACTGCTCAGCGCGACGAACGCCGTGCACGCTCAGGGCTGGCACGCTGGATAGGCGAGGCATCATTGAGGCCGTTTCCAGCAGATTTGCCAGACTTGCCCACGACATTGAACGGCGCACAAGGTCTGGCCGAGCTGGAAGAACATCCCCTACTGGAAAATGCACGCTATGGTGAGCACGTGGCAATCGCTGAAGTAGAACGTGCTAAAACCGAACGACTGCAAAACTGGAGCTGGGAGCTCATGTACGGCAAACGTCGTAGTGACCTCAGCGATATGGTGACGTTGCAGGTGGCGATAGATTTGCCCTGGGATCGCGCCAATCGGCAAGACAGGCGCACCGCAGAAAAAATACTGCTGGTAGAGAAAGCGCGCAAACTCACCGAAGATCGCCACCGTGAGTTGGCCGCCGAACTGGAATCAGCCAAAGCCGACTGGGATTTGGCACAAGCGCGCGAAGACGAACATCAGCAACGCCTGATTCCAACCGTACAGGCGCGTCTTGAACTGACACAGGCAGGCTATGCGTCAGGCAGGCTAGCACTTGTTGAGGTATGGGAGGCGCGTCGCAGCCTGATCGACGTTGAAATTGAACACTGGACAATTCTAGCCGACCGCGCACGCGCGGCAGTCAAACTCGGCTATTTACTCAATAGCCATCAATTTAAAGGGAGCCAACCATGAAACGCATCCATGTGGTGATTCTAATCGCCTTACTGGCACTGTCAGCAAGTGCGGGCTGGTTTATTTGGCAAAAATCCACGCGTGCTCATGTTGCGATGGTCAAGCCCGAGCAACCCAATACAGCTAACAATGTGGTGCAGGACGGTAGCGGCAAAACTGTGCTTTTCTGGTACGACCCGATGGTACCGACGCAGAAGTTTGAACGGCCAGGCAAGTCGCCGTTCATGGACATGCAACTGGTGCCGAAATATGCTGATGAAGGTGCTGGATC
>JAQTXW010000044.1 GCA_028688575.1 Methylotenera sp.
AAATGACTAATGTCACCCTCATGCTGATGATCTTTATGGAAAATGAGCTTAAAGGCTAATGGCAAGGCACGAAACTGCATGCCCCTGAGTAAGATGGTGAGATATAAACCAGTACCCAGCAAGAGCAGTAGCATGGGTGGCCCCCATATCCAGGCTGATAGCGTTGCGACTAAGGATTCAACGGCTTGCATAAGATATCCTATTGTTAACTGACAAGCAGATTATAGACACAAGTGTACTGGCTGTGTGAGGCGTTTACTATGCCGGGTTGAATAGTGCAGATAGTACTTTAACCATGTAGTGTTGATCCAAGACACCTGCGCTTTCTCTGATACTGTGCATGGCCCACATGGGAGAGCCTACGTCTACACTGGGTATGCCTAGACCTGAGGCGACGATTGGGCCAATGGTGCTGCCGCAGCCCAAGTCGGTGCGGTGTGCATATTGCTGGTAAGGTACGCCTGCTTTTTCACATAGGGTAATAAAGCGGCTTGCCGTGTCGGCATTGGTTGCATAACGCTGATTAGCATTGGTTTTAATCACAGGGCCTTGATTCACCATCACATGATGACAGGGCTCGTAGGCGCTAGGGTGATTAGGGTGGTAGGCGTGTGCCATATCCGCACTGACAAAAAAACTTCTGGCAAGCGCGCGCTGTTTGTCTTCTGCATTTAAATTTGTGCAAATAGCGATACGGTTAATCACGTCGTTCAAAAAGCTGCCACTGGCACCATTTGCGCTTTCACTTCCGACCTCCTCATGGTCAAATAGTGCACAAATATTGGTGAATTGATTGTTTTCTGAAGTGATGAGCGCATTGATAGCAGCATGACATGAGGCAAGGTTGTCCAATTGGCTGTTGGTGATAAATTCCTGATTGGCGCCCCAGAAGGCGCCTTTTTGCGTGTCGAATACGTTGAGCTCAAAGTTGAGAATATCTCGAACATCAATCGCCAGTTTTTGTGCAATTTGAGTTAAAAACTGTTGTTCAGCTTTCATGCCTACAAGGGATTCACCCCAAATAAGCGGCAATTCATTTTGTTTATCCAGCTTTAAACCCTTGTCGTTTACTTCGCGATTCATGTGAATGGCAAGGTTGGGCAGGCGTACCAGTGCGTGGTCAAACTGAATCAGTCTGGATTCAAAGCCATCTGCTGTTCGCACCATGATGCGTCCAGCGATGCTTAAATCACGGTCTGTGAATGTCGCTAAAATCGGTCCGCCATAGACTTCTACGCCGATTCTGATGAGGTTGTCACTTTCAAAAGCAGCTTGTGGTTTGAGTCTTAAGCCTGGGGAGTCGGTATGTGCGCCTACGATGCAGAATCCTGCTTCGACAAGCGGTTGAGTGCCTAGCGTAAAGGCGATGATGGATGAATCACCACGCGTGACATAATAGCGCGCTCCAGCCTGTAATGACCAATGGTCTGCTTCGTCTAACTCTGAAAAACCATGTGCCGACAATCGCTGCTCGGTTGTCTTCACTGCATGCCATGGACTTGGGCTGGCATCAATAAAGTTGAGTAAGTCTTGTGCAAGTGCGCGGGCTTCAGTCGAGATGGTCATGATCATTACTTATTTGGGTTGAGTTGCAGCCAGTCTTTTTCAATCAGAAAATCAGTGTAAAGTTCAGCTTCTGGGCTGCCTGCTTGTGGCTTCCAGTCATAACGCCACTTCACAATCGGAGGCATGGAAAGCAAAATGGATTCTGTTCGGCCATTTGACTGCAAACCAAAAATGGTGCCACGGTCATAAATTAAATTAAACTCAACATAACGCCCACGACGGTAGGCCTGAAAGTCGCGCTCGCGCTCGCCATAGGGGATATCCTTACGGCGCTGCACAATGGGTAAATACGCTTGCAGAAATGCATCTCCCACGGCGCGATGAAAATCAAAGCAGCCGGCAAAGCCTAGTTCGTTGAAGTCATCATAGAAGATACCACCTATGCCGCGCGGTTCCTGACGATGTTTCAGATAAAAGTACGCGTCACATTCCTTTTTAAATTTTGGGTAATAACGGGTATCAAATGCATCTAATGCCGTTTTGTTAGTGCGGTGAAAATGTTCTGCATCCTCAGCAAACCCGTAATATGGGGTTAAATCCATGCCGCCGCCAAACCACCAGATGTCTTGTTCAGAAGCGTTTTGTGCTTTAGCGACAAAAAAACGCACGTTCATATGTACGGTTGGTACATAGGGATTGCGCGGGTGAAATACTAAAGATACGCCCATCGCCTCCCAAGGGCGTCCTGCGGCCTCTGGATGCGCCACACTTGCTGCGGGTGGCAGTTTGGTACCTAATACGTGAGAAAAGCCAATCCCCGCACGCTCAAATACATTGCCTTCTTCCAGCAGGCAAGAGTTGCCACCACCACCTTCAGGTCGCTGCCAGCTGTCTTGCAAAAAGTGTTTGCCATCAAGCAGTTCAACGGCTTCAACAATTTTAGCTTGTAAATTTTGCAGGTAGCTTAATACATCTTGCGTGTTCATCTATTTTAAGTTCCTTAAGTTACGCCATCGCAAATGTGAACAGGGCTGCCCGCATGTAGATGCTGCGCCTGGTAAGGACAAAGAGGATTAACGTCATTATCGTTTTTGATTGAAGACTTATCCTTTGATGGCACGGTAGCCGATGTCTGTACGATATTGTGCACCATCAAATTTTACTTGATCTAAAGCAGCATAGGCTTGCTGCTGCGCAAACTTGATGGTTTCTCCCAGTGCAGTGACGCAGAGCACGCGCCCGCCACTGGTGACGACCTTGCCCTCTTTGAGGGTTGTGCCCGCATGAAAGATATGCGCATCCGACAGATGCTTTGGCAAGCCGGTGATCTCATCACCGAGTTTTGGCGTATCTGGGTAATTGGCAGATGCCATGACCACCCCTAAAGCAAAGCGTCTATCCCATTCGGCTTCGGCTAGGTTGAGTGTGCCGTTCACCGCATGCTCCATCAGGCCAACTAAGTCGGTTTTGAGTCGCATCATGATAGGCTGCGTCTCGGGGTCGCCCATGCGGCAATTGAATTCCAGCGTTTTAACCTCGCCGTCAGGCGAGATCATCAGGCCCGCATATAAAAACCCTGTAAACGGAATGCCATCTTTTGCCATGCCCTCAACCGTGGGGTTGATAATTTCGCGCATCACTTTAGCGTGTATGGCAGGGGTTACCACGGGGGCAGGTGAGTATGCGCCCATGCCGCCAGTGTTAGGGCCAAGGTCAGCATCCAGAAGGCGCTTGTGGTCTTGGCTGGTGGCAAGTGCCAGAATGTTTTTGCCATCTACCATCACCATAAAGCTGGCCTCTTCACCTTGCAGAAACTCTTCAATGACGACGCGGGCGCCTGCAGCACCTAGTTTATTATCTTCCAGCATGGCATCAATGGCGGCGTGCGCTTCATCCAGCGACATTGCAACCACTACCCCTTTACCAGCTGCCAGCCCATCTGCCTTAATCACAATTGGTGCACCATTGGCGTTGACATAATCATGTGCCATTTTTGCATCGGTGAAGGTTTCGTATTTTGCTGTGGGGATTTGATGGCGCACCATAAATGCTTTGGCAAAGTCTTTGGAAGATTCCAGTTGTGCAGCAGCTTTTGTTGGGCCAAAAATCTTGAGTCCAGCCGCGCGGAACGCATCGACCACGCCTTGAGATAGCGGTGCTTCAGGACCCACAATGGTGAGGTGAATTTTTTCGTTAATGGCAAATTGAACCAAGTCTGGAATGCTTGTAATAGCTACGTTCATCATGTCAGGATCCAAGGCTGTTCCTGCGTTACCTGGGGCAACATAGACACGGCTCACTTCTTTGTTCTGAGCAACTTTCCATGCAAGTGCATGCTCTCGACCGCCACTGCCAATGACTAAAATTTTCATAAATTCATTGATGAGTAAATCATGTTGTGACTCATCCCTTATTTTAAGTTGACGTAAATTAAATCTTAGCGAGCATCGCTATTGCAATGTGCCGTAGGTGTTAGTGTCTAAAGTGACGAACGCCAGTCACGACCATCACCAAGCCATGTTCGTCAGCTGCGGCAATGACTTCTTCATCGCGCATGCTGCCACCTGGGTGAATTACACATGCAGCACCTGCTTCAGCCAGCACGTCAATACCGTCGCGGAACGGGAAGAAGGCATCCGATGCTACCACTGAGTTTTTGAGCGATAGGCCTGCGTTTTGTGCCTTAATTGCAGCGATTTTTGTACTGTCTACACGGCTCATTTGGCCAGCCCCAACGCCCAGCGTCATGCTGTTGCTACAGAATACAATGGCGTTTGATTTTACGTATTTAGCAACACGCCAGGCAAATAACATATCTTGCAGTTGTTCTGGGGTTGGCTGTTTTTTGCTGACAACCTTGAGGTCGTCGATATGCATTTCGTGGTTATCTGCTGTTTGAATCAGCAAGCCAGAGCCAATGCGTTTTGTGTCATGCGAATTACGGCCTTGTTCCCATGGCGTGCTACCGCCTTTTGGTAGCGCAATTTTAAGTACACGCACATTGGCTTTGGCTTTGAATATTTCCAAGGCATCAGAGGTGTAATCTGGCGCAATCAACACTTCAACAAATTGTTTACTTACGGCTTCCGCTGCTGCTTTGTCCAGCGTTGTGTTAAATGCAATGATGCCGCCAAAAGCAGAGCTTGGATCCGTCTGGAACGCTTTGCTATAGGCTTCATGCGCATCTTTGCCTAAAGCTACGCCACAGGGGTTGGCGTGTTTTACAATCACGCAGGCGGTTGAATCGAAGCTTTTAACTGTCTCCCAGGCGGCGTCGGCATCTGCAATGTTATTGTAGCTAAGCTCTTTTCCTTGCAGTTGCTGTGCAGTGACTAAAGCGCCTGGTGCCGGGTGCAAATCACGATAAAATGCTGCGGTTTGGTGCGGATTCTCACCATAGCGTAAGTCCTGAACTTTAATAAAGTTAGTGTTGCTTTGTGCAGGAAATGCAGTTAATACGGGCTTGCTAGAGGATTGGCTGGCGTTGTAATCAATGGCAGATAAATAATTGCTAATTGCCGCGTCATATTGTGAAACGCGGTTAAAAGCTGCTACTGAGAGTGAAAAAGTGGTGGCTTCAGCAAGCGCACCGCCAGTGCTTTGCAGTTCACGTGTGATTTCAGCATATTGGCTGGCATCTGTGACGACTGCAACGTCTTTCCAGTTCTTGGCGGCTGAACGCACCATGGCAGGGCCGCCAATGTCAATATTTTCGATGGCGTCTTCCAGTGTGCAGTCTGGATTTGCCACGGTCGCTTCAAATGGGTAGAGGTTTACGATCACCA
Source organism: Methylotenera sp. (assembly GCA_028688575.1). Lineage (GTDB taxonomy): Bacteria > Pseudomonadota > Gammaproteobacteria > Burkholderiales > Methylophilaceae > Methylotenera. Next base: position 5,292 of record JAQTXW010000044.1, read on the forward strand.
TGTCTATATTGGGGATGTGTTGCGCCTGCATTGCAGCGACATGCTCGGGTAAATCACGACGACCTAGAATGCCGCCATGCACTTTGGGGTGCAATGTTTTAACGCGGCCATCCAGCATTTCAGGGAACCCTGTGTAATCGCTGACTTCAATCACAGGAATGTGGTTGTCACGGAATAACTTAGCGGTTCCGCCAGTCGATAATATTTCTACGCCAAGCGCTCTTAGACTTTGAGCAAAGTCAATAATACCTGTTTTATCAGAAACGCTGATGAGCGCACGTTTAATAGTTGCCATGTGAAAACTCTAAAAGAAATTAAAGATAGTGAAAAGGATGATTATTCAATTTTGTAGAACTGTAGTTTTTTGCGTAGTGTGTTGCGGTTGATGTTTAATATCTCTGCCGCTTTACTTTGATTACCACCGACCTTTTGCATGATATACATCAGCAGTGGTTTCTCTACGCAGCCTAGCACCATCTCGTACACTGCGTGTGGCGGTTCTCCGTCCAGATGCGTGAAGTAGTCATCCAACGATTCGTTAACAGCTTGGCTTAATTTGCAGTTTTGTGGCATGGGTTAATTATGCGGCGATTGGTTCTAGTGTTGCGACATCAGTGTCATGTTCGATATAGACTAAACGCTCATTTTTGACTTTAAGTTCCGAGAAAAAGTCGTTAATGGCCTGTAACTGCAACTCAATTGTCTGCAAGGTATTCATACTATGGCGAAAAGCTGCAGAGCCAGCTAAGCCTTTGGTGTACCAGGATATGTGCTTGCGTGCCATGCGCATGCCCGTTAAATCGCCATAAAAGTCATATAAATCATGCAAATGCTCAAGCATGACAGCGTGAATCTCTTCTACTGTGGGTGCCAGCATGTGTGTGCCAGTGTTTAGGTAATGCGCAATTTCGCGGAATATCCACGGGCGGCCCTGTGCCGCGCGGCCTATCATCACGGCATCTGCCCCTGTGTAATCCAGAACGTGTTTGGCTTTTTCTGGTGTGGTGATGTCGCCATTGGCAATGAGGGGGATGTGGATAGCCTGCTTGACAGCGGCAATGGTGTCGTATTCTGCCTCGCCCATGTAAGCACAGGCGCGGGTGCGGCCGTGCATAGCAAGTGCCTGTATGCCGATATCTTCAGCCATTTTTGCAATTTGAATCGCGTTGCGGTTTTGTTTATCCCAGCCAGTACGGATTTTTAACGTGACGGGCACATCAACCGCAGCAACCACTGCTTTAAGAATTTGTGCAACCAATGGCTCGTCTTTGAGTAAAGCAGAACCTGCCATCACGTTGCAGATTTTTTTAGCAGGGCAACCCATGTTGATGTCAATAATCTGCGCGCCGTTATCTACATTGTGCTTTGCGGCTTCAGTCATCATTTTTGGGTCAGCACCCGCAATCTGCACTGAAATCGGATTGACTTCACCCTCATGGTTGGCGCGGCGTTTTGTTTTTTCACTACCATACAGCAGTGAGTTGGAGGTAACCATTTCTGAAACAGCCAAGCCCGCGCCCATTTTTTTGCAAAGCTGACGGAAAGGCCTGTCCGTTACGCCAGCCATGGGCGCAACAACGAGGTTATTTTTCAAAATGTGATTACCGATTTGCACTAGTTTACTTTTATGCTGTGAAAGCTGCCTATTTTATACGCAATTGAAATTAGTTAAAACTGTTTATGTTGAATTTACCCGTAACTTTTTGTATTGGCCGCGCTTAAACAAAGTTTACAATTGGTATTTTTATCTTGTGCTATCGTGCATGAATAATTGGATTTATAGAATGTGGTAAGAGATTCAAAGATGGTGGATGAGAAAAAAGATGGTGCGACCTTGCGGCCGGAATTGGTTGCACAGTTGCTTGCGGTAAGAGCGCAGATGCTTGAGCAATACCAGGCGAGGATAGACATGGGGATGTTGCCTGAGCAGTCATTGGCGCTACGCTCCCAAATCTCTTATATTACCAGCGTGGTTGAGCCAGGTACGCAGGAAATGTGGCCTGATTACTCACCTGCCGAAAAAAAGTACCTTGAAGACCTCTCGCAGGAGCGTGCTCGTGGGATGAATCATATTGCAATGGCTGCATTAGGGCCTTTTGCAGCTCCTGCAATAGTTGCAGATAAAACGGGTGCTCCGCCAGAGGTGGTCAGCAATCTGATTGAAATCGGATTTAATGCAACCGCAGTGATGGGGTTGGGACGTCACGGGGCAAGGCATTCATATGCAGCAGAAGTCATGCCGGTGGAGTCAGCAGAAAGTGCCGGACAGCGGCTTAAGTTGGTCAGTTCTCAGCCGTTAGGTTCGATGAATCGGCCACCGTTCATTGCCAAGCTTACTGATCAGAAATTACATAGCAATGTTCCGGAAATAACGATGGTAGCGCCCAATAGCAAGGCACAGAATAAAGGGTATTATGATGTAAGCGCTTCGGTTATTGATGTCAAGGATTTTCATAATTGGAGAGTGTCAGCTCGCAAGAGTTATGATAAGGCACTGAGTGATGGAAAAGAGGCTGAGCCGATATTGGAGTGGCTGACAGACCCTCAAGTTGAAAAGCTGGGTTTGGCACTGCATCAATATGGAGAGGGCAGGGGGCAGTTGCTCGCTGATATGCGCAGTCTAAAAGAAGGGCCCGATCATTCAATCGATGGATTGTTGGAGCATTACCGCACCTCCCCACTGGGACGTTCGGAAGCTTATCAGCAGGTGTTTGAATTTGAAAGAAGGCTGGTCAGGGATATTGCGGGTGTAAATGCAGAACTGGACCCGACGAAGTTGCGTCTGGTGGTTGCTAAATTAAATAGCGGTCAGTATATGACAGCTCAAGATTATGCCGCATTAGAGTATGTGCGCGATCTGGCGCATCACGATTTTGTAGAAAGTAAGATTGAAACTTACCGCAGTATGAATAAATACATGAATCTGACTGGTGAAGCGCTGCAGAAAGGTTTGCAAGAGGTTCGGCAACATGCCGAGGCTCTCAGTCCGTATGCAATCAAACAGGGTGGGGATAATCATGAGACCGCTCCGCCGACTGATCATATGCCCGAATTGTAATCGCCCTGCCTGTATCTTTAAATTTGTTTTTTAGGTTATCGTGGTCGGATGCTTCAAGTATCTAAGGGTATTTTATTTCACTCAACGACTTAATATTCCGTGTTTTTCATGTAACTTGCAGGTGCGGTCAATTGTTCCAGCGTACTTAGCCATGTAATCGCATGGGAGCGGTTATTGCCACACATTTCCAGACTGGGTTGCAGGCTTGCACAAAAGGCGGGACGTTCGGCTTTGCCAAAAATCTTGCATTGATGATGTGCATTGAGTTGAATACAGCGTTCGCCTGCTTTTTTGCCGTTAGGCATGCCTGGAATAGGGCTGTTAATTGAGGGGGCGATGCAGCAGGCACCGCAGCTTTCTCTACACTGCATTTTGCACCAGCCTATGTTGTTTCTGACCAGGGGAAGCCTAGGTTCGAGACGGCCTGTTTGATTTCGGCTATGGCGGTTTTTGCCTGTATGGCTGGCCCTTTTACGCCGAGCTCAGTGGTACGTCGATCATCCAGTTTGGGTAGGCTAAACAGTTTGAGTTCAGGATACTTTTTAACAATCTCAAGCATTAAGTCTATCAATTGACTCTCGCCCGCCTCCATCACCAGAATTGAAGTTTCGATATAGTCTTGTGTGTGAAATAAATGGGGGTAGTAAGTGTCCAGCACCCACTCCACCATCGGGTGTGCCATTTGCGGAAAGCCTGGAACAAAATGATGCTGTAGGATAGAAAATCCTGCTACCCGATTGATGGGATTGGGAATCAGCGCAGCACTTTCGGGCAGGTCTGCCATCAGCACGCGCTTAGGGTAAGCACTTTCTCCGTATTGGGCCTCAATTTCGGCAACCGCACCAGCGTGGCGTGCTAAGCGCAGGCCAGCCGCTTCAGCCGCACATTGCCTGGTGTAGTCATCTGGCGTTGCGCCTATGCCGCCAAAACTAAAGACAACATCACCACGCGCCATGCTGGCCTTGAGAGAGGCGGTGATTTCCTGCGGAATGTCGCCTAGGTAATTCGCCCAGCTTAGCTGTAGCCCACGCTTTTTGAGCACTTCTATGACAAAGCCTAAGTGAGCATCCTGCCTTTTGCCTGACAGAATCTCGTCCCCAATGATATAAATGCCGAATGTTTGCATAAAGTATTGTTTAAGTAATTGAATTAATTGCCGATAGTGTGATGATGGAGAGGTTGAGTTAAGCATTGTGATGCGACATAATGAGCCAGATGCTAGCATAAAGTTGGAATAAATTCTTTGCCATTTAAGTTTAAACGGATGCGATGATTAGACAAGTAGCGATACAGGCGGCTCAGCTTGAGCGCCTTTTAGCGACAAACGCCAGGACATTGACCACAAGCACATTGATTGCCGTGGTGCTGGCTTATGTGCTGCTGGAGGTGATTGCCTCGCATGTGGTGGTTGGCTGGTTATCTGTATTAATCCTCTTTAATATCTTACGTATGCTGATAGGCGTTCATCAGCAACGCTCCCCCGTGATGGATGAATCATTGGTGCGGCGACGTTTAGTGCTGTTTCGTGCAGGTGTGGCATTAAGCGGTTTGCTGTGGGGTGCCACGAGCTACTTACTTTTCCCAGCTGAATATCCTCAGCATCAAATGTTTGTGATATTTGTACTTACAGGGATGACGGCGGGCGGGATTGTTTCGTACGCGGTTGATATGGTGAGTGCCCTCCTCTATAGCATGCTTACATTGGTCCCCGTTTTAATCTGCTTTTTTTTGATAGGCGACACGATTTCTTACACCATGAGTGTTGCAGGCTTATTGTATCTTGTTTTTTTGGTGATGAGCGTGCGCTACATGCATAAAAGTTTAATAGAAAATATCACGTTGCATTTTGATGCGCTAGCGAGTGAAAAAGCAATTAAGCAGCTGGCATTTTATGATGTGCTGACCAACTTGCCGAACCGCCGACTATTACTTGACCGGTTAAATCATGCGCTTGCAATATCCGCACGGTCAGGTAAGCGCGGCGCGCTGCTTTTTTTGGATCTGGATCACTTTAAAATGCTTAATGACACCCTTGGGCATGACAAGGGGGATATGTTGCTTAAGCAGGTAGCAGAGCGGTTGCTGGGGTGTGTGCGCGAAACGGACACTGTGGCACGTTTGGGTGGTGATGAGTTTGTTGTGATGCTGGAAGATCTAAGTGAGGATACGGTGGAAGCTAGTGTGCAGGTGGATGTGGTTAGTCAGCAAATCATTACTAGCCTGAATCAGCCATATTTACTTGGTGATTTTGAATATATCAGCACGCCTAGTATTGGTGTGGCCATGTTTATTGAGCATGGACAGTCGCATGATGAACTGTTGAAGAATGCGGATATTGCCATGTATCAGGCAAAAAAAGCGGGGCGTAATGCGGTGCGCTTTTTTTCCTGATGGTTGGGCTGCTACCAGGGTCGGTTTTTGGTCAGATAGGGCTGGCAGTTAAGCGGGATTTTCCATGAGGTCACGAAATAATGGTGAGGTGCATATGTTCGAGTGTGCCTGCATTAATGGGCGCTCTCCCAATTGCTACCTACCCCCACTTCTGCCAATAAAGGCACATCGAGCTTTGCGACATGCTGCATCAGCAGTGGCAGGTGTTTTTTGACTAGTTCCAGCTCACTATCGGGTACTTCCAGCACCAGTTCATCATGCACTTGCATAATGAGTTTGCTGTTGAGTTTTTGTGCTTTGAGCCATTGATCCACTGCAATCATAGCGAGTTTAATCAAGTCAGCTGCGGTACCCTGCATAGGCGCATTGATGGCGGCACGTTCAGCCCCTGCACGGCGCATGCCATTGGCGCTATTGATTTCTGGCACCCACAGCCTGCGGCCAAAGTAGGTTTCAACATAGCCTTTCTGTTTTGCAACCTCTCGTGTGTCCTGCATGTATTGGCGCACGCCTGGGTAGCGTGCAAAGTAGCGCTCAATGTAGCTTTGTGCGGCGCTGCGTTCTATATTCAAGTTCTGCGCCAGACCAAACGCACTCATGCCGTAGATTAAGCCAAAGTTGATGACTTTGGCATAGCGGCGCTGCTCGTGATCAACTTGCGCACGTTCTACGCCAAAAATCTCCGCAGCCGTTGCGCGGTGAATATCTTCATTGTTGGCGAATGCGCTCAGCATGCCTGCATCTTGCGATAGATGTGCCATGATGCGCAGCTCGATTTGTGAGTAGTCGGCAGATACAATATGGCTTCCAGATGGTGCAATAAATGCTTCGCGGATGCGGCGGCCTTCTGCGCTACGCACGGGAATATTTTGCAGATTGGGGTCTGAGCTTGCAAGCCGCCCCGTGATGGCTACGGCTTGGTTGTAGCTGGTATGCACGCGCCCTGTGGAGGCGTCAATCATGCGTGGCAGCTTATCGGTGTAGGTGGATTTTAGTTTTGCCAAACCGCGGTATTCCAATAACACTTTGGGTAGAGGGTAGTCCAGTGCTAATTCCTGCAAGACATCCTCATCCGTTGAAGGTGTGCCGCTGGGTGTTTTTTTAAGTGGTTTGATGCCCAGCTTGCCAAATAAAATCTCTTGTAGTTGTTTGGGGGAGGCCAGATTGAATGGCTGACCTGCAAGCGCGTAGGCCTGATTCTCCAATGCGACCAGTTTTAGCGCAATTTCATTGCTTTGCGCATTGAGCATGTTGGCATCAATCAGCACACCATTACGCTCTATGGTGAACAGAATATTAGACACTGGCATTTCAATCTGGCTGTAGATGTAGTCCAGTTTCGCGTCAGCAGCGATTTGAGGATACATTGCCTGATGAAGCTGCAGCGTGATGTCGGCATCTTCTGCGGCGTATTCAGCCGCGACTTCTACCGTCACCTGGTTGAAGCTGACCTGTTTGGCACCCTTGCCAGCGACCGCTTCAAATGAGATAGGCTTTATGCCTAGGTGTCGCTCGCTTAGGGCATCCATGCCATGCGTTTTGTGTGACTCAAACACATAAGATTGTAATAGTGTGTCATGTGCGATGCCGTTAAGTTTGATACCGTGATTTGCCAGTATGTGCTGGTCATATTTAAGGTTTTGCCCAACTTTTTTGATCAAGGGGTTTTCTAAAATAGGTTTTACTTTAGCCAGTGTTTCTGCAAAATCAAGTTGTGCAGGGGCATCAAAGTAGTCGTGCATCAGTGGCAGGTAGGCAGCATTGCCAGCCTCTGTGCTAAATGACATGCCAACGATTTTAGCCAACATGGGGTCAATGGAGGTGGTTTCTGTATCAAATGAGATCAACGCTGCCGTGCTTAATTTGCTAAGCCAAATATCGAGTTGTGCATGCGTGAATATGGTTTCATATTGGCGGGAGGTGTTGGCGGCGTATGCGGCAGGTGCAAACAGGTCTGCCGTTTGCGTTTGTGGTGCTGTGCTATTGTGCACTGTGATGTTTGGAGTGCGATCTGGCATATTGTCCAGCTCGCGGCGCCAGCTTCTAAATTCAAAGCGGTCAAACAGTGCAGCCAGCGTTGCTTTGTCGGGAGGCAGCGGCGCTAAATCAGTCAGACGCTCCTGTATGCCTACATCACAGCGAATGGTGATGAGTTCTCTTGCCGTTGGCAGCCAGGCAAGTGCCTTACGTAGATTATCACCTACTACCCCTTTGATTTCATCGGCATGTGCGATGATGTTATCTAACGAACCATACTGCATTAACCATTTTACTGCAGTTTTAGGCCCTACTTTCTCTACGCCTGGCACGTTATCTGAAGTGTCGCCGATAAGAATAAGGTAATCCACCATCAGGTGAGGAGGGATGCCAAATTTATTTTCAACGCCCGCAATGTCGAGTATTTCATCGGTTCTTCTAAATGCGTCACGCATCGTGTTGACAACGGTCACATGCGTATTCACAAGCTGAGAGATGTCTTTATCTCCTGTGGAAATAATGACTTTGACCCCTTCGCGTTCAGCCTGTTTTGCCAGCGCGCCAATCACATCATCAGCTTCTACGCCAGACTCCACAATGAGTGGCCAGCCTAGTGCCTTAATTGCTTCAAACAATGGTTCAATTTGCACACGCAAATCATCGGGCATAGAAGCTCGGTTGGCTTTGTATTCTGGGTAAATCTCATCGCGAAAAGTTTTACCCTTGGCATCAAACACGCAAGCGCTGTAGTCTGCGGGGTAATCTTTATGCAGCCGACGTAACATGTTAAGCACACCCTGAATTGCCCCAGTGGGTTCATTGCGGCTGTTACGCAAATCTGGCATCGCGTGGAATGCGCGATAAAGGTAAGAGGAGCCATCCACAAGTAGCAAAGTTTTCATGTCATAATCCCATTTATGTTGCGTGCGCTGTTGCTAATAATCTTTAGCTGCTCACATAATAAGACATGTCGCGCGTCATAGAAAATAGTTTAGTAAAATTGACGCTATTGATATTTTTAGACAAGAGCGCGGTATGGTAGTAAATGAATTGATTAATTTAAGGGCAAATCATAATGTCAGCTGCTAGAAAGATGCCAGAAATTACAGATCCAGATGTGCAGGCTCAGCACCACACAGGCTATGAGTCGTGGCATGCGTTTAAAATCATGTCAGAGTTTGTGGATGCCACAGAGCGTCTGAAAGAAATCACGCCTGCCGTTTCTATTTTTGGCAGTGCCCGCACAAATCCAGAACATCCTTATTATTTGCTCACAGAGAAAATAGCGCGTTTACTTTCTGATTCAGGGTTTGCGGTGATATCAGGTGGCGGGCCTGGCATCATGGAGGCGGCAAATAAAGGCGCTTATGCTGGTTTGTCACCCAGCATCGGGTTGAATATAGAGTTACCACATGAGCAGACTGCGAATCCTTATCAGGATATCAGTCAGAATTTCAAACATTTTTTCATGCGTAAAGTGATGTTTGTTAAATATGCCAGCGCCTATGTGGTAATGCCTGGCGGTTTTGGTACACTGGATGAGGTGATGGAGGCGATTACCCTTGTGCAGACAGGCAAGACACTCAAGATCCCCATTATTCTTGTCTGCTCCGCTTTTTGGCAGGGCCTGATGGATTGGGTCAAAACTACATTGGTAGAAGAAAAAATGATTTCAGCAGAGGATGTGGACTTAATACAGATTATTGATGATCCAGAGTTAATCGCCTCTGCAATATTCAAACATTATGAAACCAGAGGCTTTAAGCTTTCTGCGGAAGAAGAGCGCGTTCAGCTTTATTTGTAATTTACAAGTTTATTGTGTCTGTTATTTGATAGAATGAATCATCAATTGACTAAGGTATAGGCTATATCTCTAAAAGGTGGTGTTGTGATGTTTTTAAAATATAAAGGCTTGATTTTATTTTCATTGATGAGCGCAATGTTTTCGGTTTCACTACAAGCTAAAGACAGGCCCGCAGATTTACAGCCACTTGAGGATATTCCTCCACCCGCCATTAGCAATCAGGAAAACCCGGATGAACCAGAAGTTACGATTATCAAAAAGCAGGGTGAGACTATCGAAGAGTATCGCATCAATGGCGAACTTTATATGATGAAAGTGACCCCAGAGCATGGGGTGCCATACTACCTGCACAAAGAAGACCAGGATGGCGGCTGGACAAATATTGGGCCGAATCCTCCCTTAAGTATTCCTAAGTGGACAATCTTCAGGTTCTAATTAACCTCTTAATGTTATTTGGTTTTAAAGCAGAGGCTGATATTCCTTTTCATTCGCCGCATAACCCAAAGGCAGAGGTGCTGCACAATTGCTGCCATATTTTCCTTCAATTTAGTTAACCATTTTATTTATGTCTGTTTTTACTTCTGTCAGCGTTCAACAATTACAAGATTGGCTTCAAGGTTATGCGATAGGCGAACTGCTTGAGTTAAAAGGCATTTCTTCAGGCATAACCAATACCAATTACTTTGTGACCACCACACAAAATCGTTATGTGCTAACATTGTTTGAACATAACTCGATGGATGAATTGCCTTACTACATTAATCTCATGAGTCATCTGGCCACACATGGTGTGCCCTGCCCGCAACCTATTCAAAATCAATCAGGCATTAGTTTACACATGCTCAATGGCAAGCCTGCGGTGTTAATGAGTTGCCTGAGCGGGCGCGATGTGACCGCACCCAATGTCGCACAGTGTGCAGAGGTGGGTAAACATCTTGCAAAAATGCATCTTGCAGGGAAGTCGTTTGCGCAATCTGCACATCGTAATCCGCGAGATGCGGTTTGGCGTCAGCAGACCGCAGAGAAGGTATTGCCACTTTTAGCAATGGAGGATAGGCAGCTGTTGTTAGAGTCGCTGGCTTTTCAGGCAGGACTCAATCTTGCCGCATTACCAAAAGGGGTGATTCATGCGGATTTATTTAGAGATAATGTGTTGTTTGATGACGATAAAATTGGCGGACTGATTGATTTTTATTATGCGTGCGAGGATGTGCTGGCCTATGACCTGGCGATTGCCGTAAATGATTGGTGTGTGAATGCGGATGGAAGCTTGGACGCCGCTCGATTAGACGCCATGTTGCAGGCTTATCAGCAGATAAGACCGTTTATAGAGGCTGAACACGCGGCGTGGCACGCTTTGTTGCGCATTGCGGCACTGCGTTTTTGGTTATCGCGTTTGTATGACCAGCTATTCCCGCAGGATGGAGAGCTGACGCATGCAAAAGACCCTGACCATTTTAAAAATATACTCAAGCTTAGAGCCGCTTTAACATAAGCAAAAATAAGGCATAGCAACAACATGGAACAGCAGCCACAAATTCAAACAATCAAAGTGCGTCAGGTGCCTGCACTCAATGGCTATCAATGGATAATGCAAGGCATAGATTTGTTCAGATTAAATCCTGTCATGTGGGTGATTCTGCTGGTGCTTTATCTGCTCATTATGATACCAGTATCGCTGATTCCGGTACTAGGCTCTATTGCAAGCACGCTGCTGGCGCCGGTATTTGCAGCAGGTATGATGTGGGGTTGTCGGGCGCTTAGCCGTAACCAAGATTTAGAAATCAATCATTTATTTCAAGGTTTCAAGCAAAATACCTCTCAGTTGATTTCAGTGGGAGGAGTTTATATGCTAAGCCTACTAATAATTGCAGTACTGGTAGTACTCATGCTTGATAAAGAAGCTGTTGGTTTGTTGGCGCAAGGTAAAGATTTGAGCCCAGAGCAAGCGAGTGCTGTGTTATTGCCCTTGCTGACAGCTTTGCTGTTGATTGCGCCAGTGCTCATGGCGTATTGGTTTGCGCCAGTGCTTGCAGGTTTGCATCGGCTCAATGCAGTAGATGCAATGAGGTTGAGCTTTATCGCATGCCTTAAAAATATGCTGCCGTTCCTGTTGTATGGCATGGTACTTACTTTGATATTGGCGGTGGTGTTATGGTTGCTGATTAATGTCAGCACGTTTTTGTCGGTGATTTTTCTCGCACTTATTCCAGTGATGATGACGAGCTTATACGCAAGCTATGCAGATATTTTTGAGGTGGAGGAAGCGGGCAAAGCTTTGTAAGTGATTAGACTGACGTATATTTAGACAGACGTCAATTTGGCAAATTCCAATGCCAGCCATTTCAGGCCTTCGCGCCCAAAGTTCACTTGCACCCGCATGTCGTTAGCGTTGCCTTCGTAGCTCACCACCACACCGTTTCCGAATTTACTATGCGCGACTTGCTGGCCAATTTTCCAGGGCATTGCACTTTTTTGTGTGCTGCTTTGGTTTTTACTCATCATGGCGGGCAGTTCACTGTAATCACGGGTATAGCCTGATTTTTGTACAGGCTTGCTATTGAGATGTTTGAGCAGCTCTTCAGGAATCTCGTCTAAAAAGCGTGATGGTATGCCGTAGCGCACTTGACCATGCAGCATGCGGCTTTGCGCATGGCTTAAATATAAACGTTGCCTGGCGCGGGTGACGGCTACATACATAAGCCTGCGTTCTTCTTCCAGGCCGTTTGCTTCATAGGCACTTTGCTCATGAGGAAATAAGCCCTCTTCAATGCCACTCATAAATACCGTTTTAAACTCCAGACCTTTAGAGGCGTGCACGGTCATGAGTTGCAATGCTTCGTGTCCCGCATCGGCCTGATGTTCCCCCGCTTCCAAACTGGCGTGGCTTAAAAACTGGGTGAGCAAATCCTGTTCGGTGTCGCCATCCACATTATTATGGTTGCCAAAATCTTGTTTGGTGAAGGCTACCGCTGCGGTGACTAATTCCTCTAAGTTGGCAATGCGGTCTTCGCCTTCTTTTTCATTTTGATAGTGCGCTTTTAAGCCAGAAAGCGTGGTCGCAAGTTCTGCTAATTCAGCCAGACTAATGCCATAGGCTTCGTCGACCATTTGACGGATCAAGGCAACAAAACCATCAATGCCTTTGCCACCTGGTTTGCCGTGCCCGACTTTGTTAATGGCGGCCTGCCACAAGCTGCAATTTTCTGCGCGGGCGGCTTCTTGTAGTTGCTCTAAACTGCGTGCGCCAATGCCACGTGCAGGAAAGTTAATCACACGTAACAGTGCAGTGTCGTCGTTGGCATTAGCAATGAGGCGCATATAAGCGAGCGCATGCTTAATTTCTGCACGTTCAAAAAAGCGTAACCCGCCATAAACACGATAAGGCAGGTTGGCAGAAAATAGCGCGTGCTCCAATACACGAGATTGTGCATTGGAGCGATAGAGCAGGGCGATTTCACCTAGCTCCGTGCCTTCTGCATGCAGCATTTTAATTTCATCGACGATAAACTGAGCTTCGTCATTATCGTTGTAAGCTTGATAAACACGCACAGGCTCACCTGCGCCAGCCGAAGTCCACAGGTTTTTGCCTAAACGGTTTTTGTTGTGCGCAATAATCGCATTGGCTGCATTCAAGATGTTGCTGTGCGAGCGATAATTTTCTTCCAGCTTTACAATGCTTTGTACATTAAAGTCTTTTTCAAAGTCACGCATATTGCCTACGCGCGCGCCACGAAAGCCATAAATGGATTGGTCATCATCACCGACAGCGAACATACAGTTTATTGCTGGTTGAGCGCTTGCGTGCTTACCGCCACTTATCCCTGTGTGGATATCTTTGCCTGCCAGTAGTTTTAACCACTGGTATTGCAGGCGATTGGTGTCCTGGAACTCGTCTACCAGAATATAGCGAAAGCGATTTTGGTAGTGCTGGCGTATGTTGGCATCACGTTCAAGCAGTTCGTAACAACGTAATAGTAGTTCGGCAAAGTCAGCAACACCATCACGCTGACATTGTTTGTCGTATTCCTCAAAAATCTCACGTAGCTTTTGTGTATGGGGGTCGTAGGCTTCTACCGCATGTGCACGCAAACCTTCATCTTTACAGCCGTTGATAAAGTTTTGCACTTGTTTGGGCGGGAATTTTTCATCATCAATGTTAAGCAGTTTCATCAAGCGTTTAATCACCGAAAGCTGGTCGGCAATATCTAAAATCTGAAAACTCGCAGGCAAGCCAGCCTCACGATGATGTGCGCGGAGCAAGCGGTTACAAAGCCCATGAAAAGTGCCTACCCACATGCCGCGTGTGTTAATCGGCAGTGACGCCGTAATGCGGGTGAGCATTTCTTTGGCAGCTTTATTGGTAAAGGTGACAGCCAGTAAGCCAGTGGGTGAGACCTGCCCTGTTTGAATGAGCCATGCAATGCGCGCTGTGAGCACGCGCGTTTTGCCACTTCCTGCCCCTGCAAGAATGAGTGCAGATTGCTGTGGCAGGGTCACTGCCTCAAGTTGTTTGTTATTAAGCCCTGTGAGCACTGAAAGTTGATTTTCCATGCCGCTATTATCGCATGGGATACACTAAAAATTAGTGTCTGATGTGATTACAATCTGTTACAAAAGACCAAGAACTAAATTTGCTGAGGCAGGGTCTGAATTACCATGTTAGCTAATTCATTTTGGCTACGTTTCCGCTTCTTTCCTCCCTGAGCGGAAGCCTTAGACGATAAGGCAGTTCGCCCCGACTTTCATCCCCTTAAGTCGGGGCTTTTTTTATGTGTTAAAAATCCATCAAACTGTGCGGCGTTGCCGCTTCAAGCCTTAATGAAAAATCTGGGTAAAGCTCAAAGCTGCCAGTCGATGGGTTTTTCATCATGCTGGATTAAGTACTGGTTAATTCTGGAAAATTGATGGTTACCGAAAAAACCGCGGTGCGCTGATAATGGAGAAGGGTGGACAGACTTTAATACCAGATGTTTTTTTTCATTAATCAATACACCTTTTTTCTGAGCGTAACTCCCCCATAATACAAACACTAAGCTATCGCGCTGCGTATTAAGCGCGTGAATGGCTGCATCTGTAAATGCTTCCCATCCTCGTCCATGATGCGAGCCTGCCTGTGCTTGCGTAACTGTAAGTGTTGCATTAAGCAGTAACACACCCTGATTTGCCCAAGAGGTCAAATTTCCACTGCCACTCATGCGTATGCCCAAGTCTGCGGAAATCTCTTTAAAGATATTGATAAGGGAAGGTGGTGGCGCTATGCCGTCTGGCACGGAGAAACTTAAACCGTGTGCTTGGCCAGCCCCATGGTAAGGGTCTTGTCCAATAATCACTACGCGAACTTTATCAAATGGGGTGTGATTGAACGCATTAAAAATGAATGGACTAGGTGGGCAAGTGACTTTGCCTGCGGCTTTTTCCTGTTTTAAAAAATCGCGTAAGGCCTGCATGTAAGGCTTTTCGAACTCTTGTCCGATAACAGCTTGCCATGAAGGGTGTAATTGACCTGCTTTTTCTTGCGGCATCATGTGATGGTGATATTGAACAGTGAACTGATATTATAAAGCGCATGCGTGCATCATGAAGGGTTAAATCTAAAAGACCTTTGCACCCATCACTACGCTAGTGAAGCTGGGAATGGATTCTGCTCAGTGAGGCTATTTTTCAGCAAGAAAATTACCCACCATCTCTATAAATGCCTGTGGTTGCTCTGCGTGTACCCAGTGACCTGATTGCAAGCTGGCAAATTGTGCCTTGGTAAAGTGGGTTTTGATGTGTCTAGTGTCTGCATCTTGTACATAATCACTCTGTTCGCCTCGGATAAACAGGCAGGAATTTTCATAGCGTGTATTTTCACACACAGCTTGTTGCAGACTAGGGTAGTTAGCTTTGAGCGCGGCCAGGTTAATGCGCCACGTAAGGCTGTTATCTGACTTGATTAAATTCATCAGTAAAAATTGGCGCACCATGGCTTGGGGGATGCTGTTACTCAATGCTTTATCCACTTCACCGCGGCTTTTCAGGGCGCTGAGGTCAAGCCCCATCATCGCATCAATTAAATGTGTATGTGCATCGGCGTAAGTGCGTATCGCCATGTCTACTACCACCAGTTTTTCTAGCCTATCGGGGAAGTGGGTCGCAAAGTGCATGGCCACTTTCCCGCCTAGCGAATGCCCGAGCAAATGAATGCGGTCCAAACCAAGCGACTCACACAAATCAAGCAAATCATCTGCCATATTGGCATAACTTTGTGACGCACTGTGGGGTGATTTACCGTGATTGCGCAAATCCACACTCATCACTTGGTAGTGCTGCGAGAAATGTTTAGCCACCGTACGCCAGTTATCGCCAGAGCCGAATAAGCCGTGCAGCAATATAAGTGGCTGCCCTTGCCCTAAGGTTTTGTAATGGAGTTGCATGGGGCTGAGTGGCTGTTGAAGTTTTGGTTTAAACGATGCAAAAGAGAGGTGGGTGTTGCAAGGATGGGCGGGTTAACCAAGTTATCGTAACCTAAGCTAGCCCCACCCCAGAGTGTGCAGTTTTACTCGATAGCCAATAACTCAACTTCAAAAACCAATGTTGCATCTGGGCCAATCACTGGGCCACTGCCGTTTGCCCCATAAGCTAAGTTTGATGGAATCGTTAACTCAAACTTACTGCCCACGTTCATTAACTGCAAACCTTCAACCCAACCAGCAATCACACCAGTCACTGGGAAAACGATAGGCTCACCACGTTCATAAGAGCTATCAAACACCGTACCATCAATCAGCGTGCCTCTGTAATGTACTTTTACACGGTCGCTTTTGCTTGGTTTTTCACCATTGCCAGTTACCAGTGATTTATATTGCAGGCCACTACCTGTGGTGATCACACCGTCTTTTTTAGCGTTCTCAGCCAAATAAGCCGCACCTTCCGCTTGGTTTTTAGCAGACTGTTCAGCCTGTGCCGCCATTTGTTTTTCCTGGCTCTCTTTTTGCACTTGCTCAACTGTGCTGCGTTTTTCTGCATCGGTTAAGCGTGATGGGTTGCCTGCCATGACATCGGTAACAGCCTGCGCAACTGCGCCTGCATCTAAGGCTAACCCGTCATTTTTGAGCTGATGTGCCATGTTTTCACCAAC
>JAQTXW010000001.1 GCA_028688575.1 Methylotenera sp.
TTAGCATGCAAAGACACATGCAAAGCGAGGATATCAATTGATTTCTTACTATCAAAATAGCACATAATCAATTGATTAATAATAAATAACTTTAAAATATTCAGATAACAATACATAAGCTCAATCCCCAGTCACCATCATTACTTTTGGCATTTATTACAAACATTCGAGTGTTTGTTTATTTTTTGTAACGCTAGTGTAAGCGATTGTAAATTTTTAGTTTGTAAACTATTGTAAAGTGCGGTTAATTATTCAAATTTATGGCACATTAATAATGTGGATATTATTAAATAACTTTAATTTATAAATTTAAATGGTTGATTACAAATATAAAATACTGATTGTTACCAATGAAAGCAGGTTAGCGGCTGAAATAAAAAGCCAGCTAAATGAAGCACACTACCAAGTAAGCCTTGCAAAAAATGTGACTGAAGGCCTGGCATTGTTAGCCAAGGAGTCACACGCTTTGGTTATCAGTAATTGCCAGTTACCCGACCTGAATGATTTTCAATTTTTTGATGTCATTCAACACCACTACCCCGCCTTGCCTTTTGTGATAATTAAGGCAGAAGCGACTATTGCGGAGGCTGTGAGTGCGATTCGTAAAGGCGTCACTGACTTTCTAAGCTACCCGACTGATCGGGCTTTTGTGTGTAACACTATCCAGCAGGCAATCGATGAAAATACACGCACGCACGCCAAAAAAACTAAAGACAGCAGCTGGCGTGAAGGAATCTTTACACGCAGCACGCAAATGGAACATCTGATTAGCCAAGCCAAGCTGGTAGCAGAAACCGATGCAAGCATCCTGATACAAGGTGACAGCGGCACAGGAAAAGAACTTTTAGCACATGCCATTCACCAGGTGAGTCCCAGAAAAAACGGACCATTTGTCGCCATCAATTGTGGCGCAATGCCTGAAGCATTATTGGAATCAGAGTTGTTTGGCCATGCCAAAGGGGCTTTCACAGGTGCGGTCAATGCACATAAAGGCTTATTCCAAAGTGCCGAAGGCGGCACTATTTTGCTGGATGAAATCGGCGATATGCCTACACTGCTACAAGTTAAATTGCTACGCGTATTGCAAGAGCGCACCATCAGGCCTGTAGGCTCAAACGAAAGCATTCCAATCAATGTGCGCGTAATCTCCGCCACGCACCGTAATTTGATTGAAGAAATGAAAGAAAAGCGTTTCCGTGAAGACCTGTACTACAGAGTCAATGTCGTGTGTTTATCCATCCCCTCACTCGCAGAAAGAAGAGAAGACATCCCACTCATTGCGAGTAATCTATTACAAACACTATGTAAACGATACAAGCGAAAATTAAGTGGGTTTGCACCTGAGGCCATGCAGTTATTAACTACCGCACCATGGCCTGGCAATGTACGTCAACTGCAAAATATTGTTGAGCAAATCGTTGTACTGGCAACCACACCCATTGTGACAGCCGCATCCGTGCAAAAAGCCTTGCATGATGACATAGCCCCTGTCATGCCATTTGACGCCGCAAGAAAAGCGTTTGAACGTGACTATTTAATCAATTTATTAACCATGACCAGTGGCAACGTCGCGCAGTCAGCTCATCTCGCACAACGACACCGCACTGAATTTTATAAATTACTGGATCGGCACGAACTGACACCTGCCATGTTCAAAGAAAATAGCGAAAACGCGTAATGTCGCGGTTTAACTACAACAAAATAGTATTAATATTCATAAAGATAACAAAATACCTAAGGCAAAAACTCTAGGAAAAGACACCATTTCCCGCATTAAACAAAATCTTTAACAAAATTTTGATGAAGAAAAATTGCAATTTAATTTCAACCTATTGATTTTAATTATATAAATTAAACTGGCATGCCCTTTGCTTCTAACAATAACAAGTCAAGCTGTTATACAAAGGAAACATCATGAGCAACACGCCTGAGATTAAAAATGTTGACAATATCAATGCAAAAAATGAACAGTTAGCCAAGCAATTTGCGCTTAGCGTAACCCCGATGGAAATTGGAAAATCTTCAATCTCAGAAGCTGAAATCAACGCCAGAGAAAAACTGCTAAGCGAGCATCCGCAGTTACAAATATTGTTAGATCGCTATCAGAAAGTTGAATCTAATTTCAGTAAAAATGGCATTGATTATGCAGAACACACGATTTTGCTAAGGGTAATGGAAATTATTGACCGAAAAATCAAGTCAGGGGATTTCAAAATTGAGCCACAATCTTTTAACGAAAATGGCATAAAAGCTATTGCCAACGAACTTAGTTACGAAATGTAAGTTTTTTTTAAAATTACCATGTCAGTACAAAGTAAAGATCGTCACTTGGAATACGCTTTTAGGTTAGCTGTACAAAAGCCTAAGCAACGCGCCACTTTGTTAATACAGCATCCTGAATTAACAACAGCGCTTGAGTTTTATGAGAAAAATGAACGTTGTTTTGATGACCAAAACAACTGCTCATTACATAAAAAAATGGTGCTCGAGGCACTAACCAATAATATCTGCAATCAATTAAGGGAGGCTGGTTTCAAATCTTTTAGTTAATATGACCTAAACCCAGATTTTCCATTATGACTTGCAGTGGCAACATCGCTCAGTGGGTAAGTTGATATGCAAATAGAAGCAAAATCGCTTAATGGAAAACCTGTGATAAACCAACCATCAAGGTATCATTTGGCACAGCAAGCAATAAAATAACAAAAGCACAAGGAAAAAATCATGGATCAAAAAAATGACAATGCTATTGAGCGAGCAGTCACTGGGCAAACAGTTTACCCAGTTATGTCGGGCGAGCAGCAAATCAATGGCATCACCTACATTCCAGCAGGCAATCATGAGATATTAAGCCCAGCTGATCTTGGTGGCAGCATCTACGACACGACTATACACTCCACTGTAACCCCTACATGGCAGACCAAGGCACATGGCCATGGTCAGGAATTGACAGGACTGATTATCCGCAATCCAGATTATAGCGAACTAAAAGTTAATCTGTCTGAGTATAAAAGTCACTTCTCAAAATCTGATACTGAACATTTACGAGATATTTTATTTAAAACCTACCAACGCGAGGCTGAAACAGATTATGGCACTTCAATGTTCACACAAAATGCTCAGTTTTTTAAAGAAATTTCGTGGGAAGTATTAAAACAAAACGACATCCTTAACAACCCCTCTAAACTTGAAACATCCTACATTGAAGGCAAACTCAGTGGCTATTTTTTGCATAAATCAGACATTGAACAAAGCAATATTTTGTACCACGAGCATGATGCCATGCAGGATGCGCTAGACCGAAAACTAATTTCTGCTAGCAAATCACTAGCTAACGAAGCCAATGCAGAACAAGCACCTTTAACAATCAAGGACTTATTAGACGCACAGATCCCAAAAAATCAGCAGGAAGACATTATTCAGCGTGTTTTAGATAAAATGCAGGAAACGAATCAAACTCATAGCCAAGACCCAGACCTGAGTCGCTAGTGCAATTTTAAATCCAAAAAGTTTTGATGCCCCATAATATGGATATATGGGCAGGATAATAGACATAAAAAAACCACTTTAACCTTGGCAGTTTGATGTCTACACGCATGAACATTAAAAGAACCAACAATGCTGCAAGTGCCCAATGGTTATCGTTTACGTAAAACAAAGTAGCTAAGGCAATCACCAATGCCAGCAAACCAACAGCGCTTGGATGGCGGCAATAAGACCAGGCCACAAGACAATACAAAAGACCAAACCACAGATAATCAACAAATGCGCCACCCACCACAAATATCAGTAATGCCAACATCTGATGCCAAAATAGACCTTTTTCAAGCAAAAACATGATACTCACCACCAGCATTAAGCTAAACATAATGTTAAGCATCACATGGTCTGTTGTGTTGAAAAGCGGCATATAAAATGGGGTTGCAATGACACCTGCCAATGCCATTTTTTTTATGATTTTAATATAAGCACTGACCTGCAGTTCAGCCCTCGCCAGATTGTAAGCCAGCACAAAGCCAAACATGGGAAATGCCAAACGGCCAACAATACTTAACCATGGCACATCGTGATTAAAAATGACCTTATTGACATGATCCAGTGTCATAAAAAGAAGCGCTAAATACTTCAGCGCTTCGATCGCACCACTGGTAAGAGATATTTCAGGAATTACAAGACGTGGCTTAATGACTTTCATTTGCCACATTTAGTTATAACCTACGATAAATTAACGATTATTAAAGAACGCAATATTCATCGCTCGGTCATTCACAAAGGTGATTTCAGTTTCTTTGTAGGTTCGTTTGTTGTCATAAGTCACGATATTTTTGTAGTACCACATCTCAACTTTTACAGGTTTTGATTTTTTTTCATCGGCACCTGCGCTCATCATCACGCTAGATGCGCCTGAAGGCTTGACTGAAATACCAGTCTTGAATGGTTTACCTAATTTATCAGTGAACACTTTTTTGGATTTCCCGCTAAAGGCACTTAAAAATTCGTCTTCTGTATAGACCTTCTTGGGCGGGCCAGCATATGAAACTGAAAAGCTGAAAACTAAAAATACCGCTGTAAAAAAAGACACTAAAATTTTATTCGCACTAGATTGCATATAAATCTCCAAATTAAGTTCTTATTATCGCATTGATATGCTTGATAGAACAACAGCGCATCAACTTAAAATCCGTTGACCAAAAACACTGATGATTAAAAATTAATAGTTAAGCCGTCATAGCCTACGTACACATGCGGCGGCAATTGTGCACTCAGCGCAAAAAACTCTAAATCATGCGTCATGTGAATCAAAAAAGTGGATTTTGCATTGATCTGACTTGCCAAAGCTATGCTTTGTTCAAAATTAATATGTGTGTAATGCGGCGTATAGCGCAAGCAATCCAGCAACAAAACATCCAGATTTTGCAATAGCGCCATTGAACTTGCCGAAATAGCCGAAACATCGGTGATATAGGCCAAATTGCCAATACGGTAGCCATAAATATCGCTATGCCCATGCTTAATGGGGATAGGTATTATCTCTTGCTCAAACAATACAAACGGCGCGCTGACGGCATTCACCTTCAGGATAGGTAAATCCCAGAAATCGCCGGGCTCACGTAGCGTATAAGCAAACTTATCGGCAATATGCCGCATGGCATCGACACTGCCGTAAAGTGGAATCTGACAGCGCTGTTTCTGGCAAAAAGCGCGTAAATCATCTATCCCATGCAGATGATCAGCATGGGTGTGCGTGTATAAGACCGCATCCACATGCACCACATTTTCCCTAAGGGCCTGTTGTCGCAAGTCAGGGCCTGTGTCAATCAACAGTACCTTGCCATTATTGAGTGTCACCACACTGGAGCAACGTGTTCTATGATTGCGCATGTCGGTAGACACGCAAGTAGCGCACTGGCAACCTATCATGGGAGTGCCAGCACTGGAACCTACACCTAACATGGTTAACTGCATGAGAAAATCACTTTAAACGCAGGAGAATGCTAAATTCGCTAGCGTTTTGCATGTTTAAATAAGCGAAAAAAATTTTCAGTCGTCGCTGTGGAAACTTCATCGAACGAAATGCCTCGCAAATTGGCGATTTCTTCAGCCACATATTGAACGTAAGCTGGCTGATTGATTTTTCCACGATATGGTACGGGCGCTAAATACGGCGAGTCAGTTTCGACTAGCACGCGATTCAACGGAATTTGCTTGGCCACTTCTTTAATCGTCAGCGCATTTTTAAAGGTTACAATTCCTGAGAATGAAATATAAAAGCCTAAAGCAATTGCCTGCAAAGCCACGTCTAGACTTTCAGTGAAACAATGCATCACACCACCAACCTGTTGTGCATTTTCTTCACGCATGATGCGCAGTGTATCATCCGCCGCGTTACGCGTATGTATCACCAGTGGCTTTCCTACGGCAATCGCCGCTTGAATGTGCGTGCGGAATCGAGCACGCTGCCACGCTAAATCGCCTGTCAATCTGAAGTAATCCAGGCCTGTTTCCCCGATGCCGACAACTTTAGGATGCCCCGCCAACTCAATCAGCTCATTTAGTGTGGGCTCCTGAATATCTTCATAGTCTGGATGCACGCCTACCGTTGCATAAAAATTATCGTGGGTTTCGGCCAGTGATAATACTTGGGGAAAGTCTGGCAAAGTCACTGAAATACATAAGGCATGCCCAACCCCATGCTCATGCATAGACTGTTTGATGTCAGGTAAATTGGCTGCTAGCTCTGGGAAATTTAAATGACAGTGTGAATCAACAAGCATAAAACCTCAATAACATCATGTGCAATATAGTGTGCGGATGCTACATGGTGTGCGTAGCACGTGAAGACTTAAGCGCATTACCAAGCAAGCCTTCAATTTTGACTCTTGCTTCCTGGCCGCCACTTTGCTCATTAAATTGCACGCCTATTCCCTGTGGCTTATTGCCTTGTGTCGTTGGCGTAATCCATACCACATTACCCACAACTTTAAGCTTGACTGGATCATCAATCAAACTCAATAGCATAAATACTTCCTCACCAATTTTGAAATGTTTGGTTGTAGGAATAAACAATCCGCCGTTTTGCAAAAATGGCATATAGGCAGCATATAAAGCCGCTTTTTCTTTAATCGCCAGTGACAAAACCCCTGGTTTAGGGGGTGCTGCAGATTTCTTTTCTTCCTGTAGGTCTTCAGCCATAATTAAACTCTATTCCGATAAGGCAGTATGTTTTAAAAATCTCGCTTAAAAGAGCTTGGTGTATTCAAGCAACACCGCTTCCATTTGTAATTCATGATTTAACGGATGTGTGGCCAATTTTTTTAATTCGCTAACTTTTTTATGGAAATCAAATAAACGACTTAAGTTTACCTTCTCCGCTAACGCTTGCAAAGCACTCATATACTGCACATGGTATCGTACATGTTGCCCCAGTTTAATTGCAACAATATCATAGCTCCATTTTTGCAAAGCAATCAGCCCAAGCTCAACGGTATTTGCTATCAACATCGGTGCTGTAAGATGCGGTTGCAATTGAGGCCCCAAAGCCAACGATCGCCACAACGCATCCAGATGTTCAAAATAAGCCTGCTCACTATAAACTTTAAGCGGTGAACCTTCCATATAAGCTAGCTGCTGCCTCGCATGCTTAATCTGCTGAGATTCCAGCCATGTCAATGCCTCAGCCTCGCTGGGCACTGGCATGCTGATTTTTTGGCAGCGGCTAATAATCGTAGGTAACAATCGTTGCAACTGGTTCGCAACCAATATAAATACCACGCCAGCAGCAGGCTCTTCTAGCATTTTTAAAAGGGCATTAGCTGATGCTAGATTTAATGATTCTGCGGGATGAATAAGTACAATACGCATGCCGCTGCTATGGTGGCTGGACATACCTAAAAAATCTTGCAAATCGCGCACTTGTGCTACTGAAATCTGCGTTTTTTTCTTGGTTTTTTTTCCAGGCGCACTCTCTTCACTGGCTTCAATCTCCTGCTCAGGTGTTAACAGCCTAAAATCAGGGTGGCTTTCATCATGAAACCATTTACAGCTGGCACATTCCCCACAGGCCCTGCCATCGCCGTGCTGGTGCGAGCATAGTAATGCCTGGCTAAAATAGCGTGCAAACTCATATTTACCAATTCCTGCACGGCCATGTAACAAATAGGCATGTGACAAACGTGCGGAATCCTGAATTAACCTTTGCCAGATATTGTGTTGCCATGGGTATAACTGCTGCATATTCATCACAGCGCCGCAATGACAGCTTCTACTGCCTTGTAAACCTCAGCTAAAGGCTGGTTGGCATCAATTACCTTAAATCGGTCAGGGTTTTCACGCGCACGCAACAGGTAGGCTGCTCTAATCTTTGCAAAAAATTCGGCGGACTCACGCTCAAATTTATCTGGCTCACGCGCGCTGGATAAACGCGCCACGCTCACCTCGACTGGCACATCAAACAACAAGGTGATATCAGGCTGCAAGCCCGCCTGCACCCAATGCTCCAACTGCACAACTTTATCAGCTTCTACTCCTTTAGCACCTGCCTGATACGCATAGGTTGCATCAGTGAATCGATCCGACAATACATAAGCGCCACGGGCCAGAGCAGGTGCAATGACTTGTGCAATATGCTCTCGCCTGGCAGCAAACATTAATAAAGTTTCTGTTTCTGGATGCATGCTTTCGTGCAGTAGCAATGCACGCAGTTTCTCCCCTAGCAGCGTGCCGCCAGGCTCCCTGGTAGAGACGACCTCTACACCACGCGCTGTCAGCATTTGGATAATATTGGGAATATGCGTACTCTTGCCCGCACCATCCATACCTTCTAATGTAATAAATTTAGCCGCCATGATTTATTTTTTCAATTGGTACTTCACCACTGCACGATTATGATCATTCAAATTAGTTGAAAAAACATGACTGCCATCACCCTTGCCTACAAAATACAGTGCTTTAGTCTGTGCGGGATGCAAAGCCGCTTCAATCGCAGCCAGGCCAGGCATTGCAATCGGTGTAGGCGGCAAGCCGTTTCTGGTATAGGTATTGTATGGTGTATCTGTCAGTAAATCTTTTTTGCGAATATTTCCTTTGTACTGCGCCCCCATCCCATAAATGACGGTAGGGTCTGTTTGCAGGCGCATACCTATTCTTAGCCGATTCACAAACACACCCGCAATCATGGGGCGCTCACTTGGTAAGCCTGTTTCTTTTTCAACAATTGAAGCCATGATTAATGCTTCATACTGGTTTTTATAGGGTAAATTTGCTGCCCTGTTTTGCCAGGCTTTGTCTAATTTAGTCCGCATTGCATCATAACTTATTTTTAATAACGCAATATCTGTGGTGTTGCGATTAAAATAAAAAGTGTCGGGGAAAAACAAGCCTTCTGGTACCGTGTAATTCGCGCCTAAAGTTTGCAGTATCTCACGGTCAGACCAATGTTGAGTCGTTTGCATAACCGCATCATTTTGTGCCAACTTCTCACGCATATTGGCAAACGTACGCCCTTCAATGAAGGTGACACTACCCTGTGTTGTTTTACCGTGATTTAAAGACAGCAATAAATGATAAGGTGAAATATTACGATTAAGCGTATAGTCGCCTGCCTGCAAACTCTGTTCTTTATTTAACAGTTTTGCAATGAGAATAAATCGCCATGGTTCTGGCAAAACCCCTTGTGCTACCAGCTGATTCGCAATGCTTCTAAGCCCACTTTTTGGCTGAATGCTGATTTCCTGGCTACTTGGCTTTAATTTAAGTGGTGAAACTGCATAATGCACCAACCATGCACATAAGCCTATCCCTGCAACTAAAGAGAGCAATAAAAGAATTTTAAACCGTCTAATCATGTGCAATGAGTTTTCTTATTTTTGAAGCTAGCGTCTGCGGCTCCCAGGCAACATCAGCAATACTGACCACCTGAAATACGCCAAACAAGCTATTGCAAATCAACACTTCATCTGCCTGCAGTAGCCTATCTAGAGCTATTTGGCCAATATTAACTTCCAAATCCAGCAGTTTCCCTAAACCTAAAATATGCTGTCTGGTGATTCCTGCAACCCCACACTGTGTTAAATCTGGCGTCATTAACTGATGACCAAACCGTGCAAACAGATTGCACATAGTGCATTCAATAACATTGCTTTGGTCATCTAAGAGCAAGCCGTCAAATATAGCCTCATCTCGCCACTCCATACGTGCCAACACATTCTCAAGGCGATTTAAATGCTTAACACCTGCCAATTTTGGCTGCTTTGCCAAAGTTGTTTCACACACATGCAAGTGCACGCCTTGCGCATAATGTGCTTTTGCATATTCAGGCATGGGTGACTTGATAATCACCCGAGTAGGCACGGTCACCGCTGGCGGAGCATAACCACGTGCGCCCTCACCTCTTGTGACAATGATCTTTGCAACCCAGGCGCTTTCATCATCAAGCTCACGAATTGGAAACAGTATGGAAAAATCATGAATTAAAAGTTCAGCGCTAGGGCATACAATCCCAATAGCGGCACAATCCGCCACTAATTTTTGATAATGAAACGGCCAATTGACAGGCAATCCATGGCGAATCTGCATGGTACGGAACACACCATCCCCATAAGCAAACCCACGGTCTAACACCGATATTGCATGTTCAAAACTGCCGTTTACAAGAGATAAATACTTCTGCACCATAATTCGTAATTAAACCATAGCAGCATTAAATACACTACTTAAACCCAGATTTTTCATTAAGAAAACAGTTTATGCTTACCTGCGCGGTTGAATAGCTTCGTTGCGCGTTTTTTAGCCCGACTAAGCGATATCAGTAATTAATATGCCCGCTCAACAAAAAGGCTAAGCACCATAAGTGGGAAGCGCGCGAACGGGTTAATCTCTCGTCAAAGCATTAAGATTGGTGCGTAAAGCTGGCGATTTGTGCGTAAAATATCTCGCTCAACCACTTATTCCGCGCTTTTCCAATAGTTCGTCATGACTTTTTAGGCTGATTTGTTTCAATCGTATGCTTGAAGTTATTCAACACTGTTTCAGCCTGTTTGTTGACTTCCTGTAACCGATGTCCTGTAAGATGTGCTATGCCATCAGCAATTGTGTTCATGGTCACAATCTTGAACTTACCGCTCGTCACGGCTTGAATCACTTCATCACTCAGCATCAGATGGCGCATATTACGCTCAGGTATCAGCACACCCTGTTCGCCGTTAAAACCAATCTCTTTGCAAACTCTAAAGTAGCCTTCAATTTTTTCATTTAAACCGCCAATCGGGAGCACTTCACCATGCTGATTCATTGCACCCGTCACGGCAATCCCTTGCTTAATTGGCACTTGCGCTAATGATGATAGTAAAGCGAATAATTCAGCACATGAGGCGGAGTCACCGTCTACGCCGCTGTATTCTTGCTCAAATACTAATGAAGCGGTGAGGTTAAGCGGGTTCATTTTTGCAAAATTAGTGTGTAGCCAGCTTTGCAGAATCATGACACCTTTATCATGCGTGGGGCCGCTCATTCTAACTTCACGGTCAATAGTCAGCACGCCGCGGTTACCCGCATAACAATTAGCCGAAATGCGCACTGGCGAACCAAAACTGGCTTCAGAAAGATCAATATGCGTCAGGCCGTTAATTTGCCCGATGCATTCGCCGTATACGCTGATAATGAGCTCTTTATCAATAATTGAGTCTCGAATATGTGATTCGATATAGCTGTGTCGTGCATATTTACGCTGTATGGCGGATTTCACATCCTCAATTTCCACCAGTTCAGCGCCGCGCATGCTGGCGGCTGCGGCACTTTCAAGCAATAACTTTTCAAGCACGCCAAATTGGGTACCAAGTCTGGTTTGATCCTCAACCTGCCTATGCATCGCCTGCAACAGCCCAGCTACGGCACTTGCAGTAAAGTGCAGACAATGATGCTGCTGGCATTTATGCGCAACAAATGTAGCATAAGCCGCGTAATTTTCTGAGCTGGCTTTGACTTGATCGACAAACTCAACTTTAATGGGGAAATAATCAAAGAATTCTGGCGTAATGCCAAGCAGTTCGTAATAATCCTCACGCGTGGCGATGAGCACCAATTTAACGGTAACAGGTATTGCAGCCTGCGCATTTATAAGACTACTCCCCTGATTGCTACTGCTGCTTAAATCTTCAATCTGCAAGGTGCCATTACGCAAAAAACGATGCAGCTTTTCAAGAATATGTGCGCCGTTTTGCTCGTCAGCCAAAATATCACGCAAATGCAATAACAAGGTGCCGCCATCAGCGCGTAACAAATTGCCTGCACGCAAGCGCATAAAGTCGGGAATGTTGCTGGCTTCACTTGCGCTCTCTATGCCGCCAAACAACGATTGCAGGCTAGGATCATTATCATAGATTACAGGGGCGACATGGCCAGCATGATGCTCAACCAGAACATTGGCACGATAGCGGCCAAAAAAGCCTTCGGATAACAAGGTTTCAAGATTGCTTTCACCATCAGCACCTGAGCTTGGCTGCCAAGCATCTAGCGTTTCTAAAATATCCTTTTGCAGCGCGTTGAAGTAATGTTCTGGCATTTGCTCAACACTCATCAAGGTGAGGCTGGCTTTAACGATTGCAAGTTGAGATTCTATATAAATTTTTACTGGCGCGATGGAAGCCTGCTGAACTTTAGCCTCAAGCAATGTTGATAAATCTTTTGCAAAATTTCGTACAAATGTATCCAAGGCTTGTTTTAACTGTGTGCCTGCGCCTGCGGGTAACTTTAAAAACAAGGGCTTGCCATTAGATTCAAACTGATACAAAGCGAGCAGATCACTCGCTGCAGTCCGCTTGCTTGCAGATTCGTGCATCACGCTTTGCATAAGCGTGGTACGTCCTGAGCCTGGCTCACCAAGCGCTAGCAAATTAAACCCTGCATGTTGAATATTCAAACCAAATTCGGCTGCTTTTTTTGCTTCAGGCTGTGCCACCCACGCCTGATATTGCGCATCATGGTGATGCTGTGCAATGAGCTCAGAGGTAACTGCAAAGCTGAATTGCTGAGAATCTATATTGAGGGTTAACTGTTCAGGACTTAAATTGTTTTGCATATTGTTTTCAATGTGTTAATCACTAAATGATGGATGGATAATCAGTTTTTGTTGTTCCAACGATTTTTGGCCATATCATCTGATGACTTTACTTCTACCCAATGCGCCCCTTGCGGAGTAATTTCTTTTTTCCAGAAGGGTGCATCTGTTTTAAGGTAATCCATAATAAATTCACATGCAGAAAAAGCATCTCCACGATGTGCGCTGGTTACAGCTACCAATACAATCTGTTCGTTAGGCATTAATGGCCCTACACGGTGGATAATTAGCGCGTCTTCAACATGCCATCTCGTTTTGGCCTGCGCTATAATCGCCATCAAAGACTTCTCTGTCATTCCAGGATAGTGCTCTAAGGTTAGCTGTGTGACGGTATCACGCTCATTCAAATCCCGCACTAATCCAACAAAACTCACCACTGCACCAATACTGTTGTGTGATTTTCTCAGTTGACTGATTTCAAACCCAACATCAAAATCTTCAAGTTGCACACGAACACTCATGATCTACCGCTACCCTTAACCACCAGTCACTGGCGGAAAAAATGCCACTTCATCACCATCAGCAATACTGGCATGATCGTCGACCAACTCATGATTAATAGCTGCGCGCACTTTTAGCTTACCCATCAGCATTTGCCCCCAAGTATCACCTCGTTTTGCCAACAAGGCTTTAAGCTTGAGTATGGTATATGGCTCATCTGGCAACGTTAAATCTTCGGTAGAGTAATTTAACGTTTCCTTGAGCCTTGCAAAGTAAAATAATTTTATTTTCATACTGTTACGTTATTTTGTTAATCTTCTTTATCATCTATTATATCAAGCAAATCCTGCGTATTTCGACTGAGCTCAACTCGCTCAATTTGCGCAAAACGGTTAGATATTTTTTGGCTGGAGATATGTACCTCTTGCGCGTTTTCATGTGCTTGA
The DNA here is from genome assembly GCA_028688575.1 of Methylotenera sp. Lineage (GTDB taxonomy): Bacteria > Pseudomonadota > Gammaproteobacteria > Burkholderiales > Methylophilaceae > Methylotenera. Next base: position 13,501 of record JAQTXW010000001.1, read on the forward strand.
CGAATATTATCTGCCAATTTTTTCATGCGCACATCGAAGCGGCCAAAATCCTTGCTAAGCTTGCCCAACTCTTCTTTAATCACATGCACTTGCTTGCGCGTTTCCACGTCTTTTAACACGGCGCGCGCAGTGTTGAGCACAGCCATCAAGGTTGTAGGTGACACCACCCAAACACGCTTGTTCATGGCATATTCAATCACGTCCGCATGGTATGCGTGCAACTCTGCAAACACTGCCTCAGCAGGTATAAACATCACAGCGCCATCTGATGTCACGTTTGAAATAATATATTTAGCTGAAATATCATCCACATGTTTCTTAACGTCTTGCTTAAACTGCTTCTCAGCCAGTAGCTTCTCAGCTTCAGTGAGTTTGCTATCCAGCATGCGATGATAATTTTCAAGCGGAAATTTACTATCTACCGCAACCGTACCAGTAGGTTCTGGCAGAAATAAAGCGCAGTCTGCTCGCGTGCCATTTTCAAAGGTATATTGCATGGCAAACGACCCAACTGGCAATACATTGCGCACCAGAGCCTCTAGCTGCACTTCGCCAAATGCACCGCGCGAGCGCTTGTCGCCAAGTAGTTCCTGCAAGCTCACCACATTAGTCGTTAAGCCATCAATCTTCTTTTGCGCTTCATCAATGGTCGCCAAGCGGGCCATCACATCAGTAAAGGTTTGATTGGTTTTTTTAAAACCCTCATCCAAACGCTCAGAAACCTTACCACCAATCTGCTCCAAACGGCCATCTACAGATTTTGTCAAAGCTTCAATGCTCGCTGTCAGCTGTGTAGTTGCGTTGCGCATGGTAGACTGAACCAGTTCCTGCTCGGCCTTACCCTGCTCGGCCAACGTGGTGTGTAGTTTCTCCAACACCGCTTCACGCGTTTGGGCCAGGCTATTATTCTGTGCGAGTTGCAACGCCTGCATGGTATCACGCGTGGCTTGCAATTCATTAGCCACGCTTGCGCGCAGACGCTCACTGGTTTCACTTGAGGCTGCACTTAATCGATCGCCAAGCTTATTCAAGCCATCATTAAAATCAAGTAGCATGACCCTATGCTTTTCTTCCAACTGCTGCAGGATGACAATGTGCTGATTGGTCTTGTTTTCACGCCAGATTTGCCAAAGCATCAGTAACAGTATTGTCACTGCAATCATTAAGATAATAATTTGTGTCATAGCAAAGCATTATACCTGATGCCTCATGGTTACAAGTAGTGATGCTCGTACAATCCAAGATTTATCAATAATGAATAAAGAATCATTCAAAAAACAGCCAATTTGTGCCAAACTTATCAGCATTACTTTATGCCTAGGGCTACCGTGATTAAAATCAAACTACTGCTAAATTATTGGCTAACCAGCATCACGCACAGACTACATAACAACTTTTATTTGTATCTCAGCGCCCTGCTTACAGTGTTCATTCTGCTGGATGCCAGTGTGTTTCACATCGGTGAAAATATGCGCGACCGCGCTTTTGACATGATGGTAAAAAACCGCATTGTGGTGCCGAAGCCTGACCCTGAAATTGTCATTATTGATATTAATGAGGCATCACTGAGCGCCATGTCTGCCGAATATGGCCGCTGGCCATGGCCCAGGCAGGTGCTGGGTGAGTTTTTGGAAAATATTGAGGCTCAGCAACCCAAAGCGGTCGTCTTTGACATCCTGTTTAGCGACCCCGACATTTACAACCCTGATAGCGATGCTTATTTTAATGAGGTGATTGCCGCAACAGAGAATACATTTTTTCCGTTATTGCGCTTAGCGCCAGAAAGCGACGCTCTCAGCCAAATCACGCCGAGTATGATTCCTGGTATCAAGCAAACCAACACGATTGCCAATGCAAAAGAAGCGCCTATTGCGATTGTGCTCCCGCATTTAGATGCCGCGCTCAATTCAACACGTTTAGGCACGCATAATATTTATCCTGACAAAGATGGCATTGTGCGTGAATATCGACTCTGGCATGATGAAAATGGCTGGTTTTTACCCTCGCTACCTTTAGCCGTTGGCAACTTTGCACAAATGAACACATGGACGCCGCCACAAAACATGCTGATTAACTGGCGCGGCAAACCTTTTACTTATCAGTATGTTACCTTCAGTGACGTTTATACCGACATGGCAAGCAAGGTAAAAACCCGACCCGCTAATGAATTTACCAATAAAATCGTCATTATTGGCTCAACTGCGCCCTCTCTGTTTGACGTTAAGGCCACAGCCATGGCAAAAGCATTTCCTGGCGTTGAAATTCTAGCAACCGCAATTGATAACGTAAAACACAACGACTACCTTAAAGTTTGGCGCGGTAAAATCCCCTATATTTTAATCAGCTTAACCTTGGTCTGGTTAACCGCACTGGCGTTTTTCCGCAATGTGGACCGTGACAAAGTCACCACAATATTCAGTGGCAGCCAAATCGGCCTGCTTGTGCTGTCCTATCTGGCGATTAACTTCACGCATACTTACTTGGACTTCACAGGGCCAATTACCTGGGCGATTATGTATTTCAGCGTGGCTAAAATATACGCACTAGCCAACGCGCGCGCTATGCAGCGATTACTCGCTCATGATGTAGAGTCGGGGAAAAAAGGCACTGCCATCTTACTCATGCCAATTGTGATAGAAAGCGCGCTGCCTTTGAGCGAAGCGATGCTTAAAAAACTACAGCATAAAATTGAGCGCACACTCAAAAATTCGGCGAGCGTAGAAGTACTGAAAGGTACGCAAAGCGGAATTTGGGGTTTGTTTGCGGATATCATCACTGTGAGTTGGGCTATGCCTCATGACAATGAGGCTGAAGCCACAAAATCACAAACTGCAGCCAACGCACTCGGTGAACAATTAAAATCGTTACTAGATGACGTTGGTCTGCCAGATGATGCTAGCGCGCGTTATATAGTGCACAACTCCGTACTCAACACTGACAAACCCATAGCCAGCCAATGGCGGATTTTATTCGCACAGGCTATTATTAAATTAGAAATGCTGAAAAGTGAAAAAACATGATAAAAAAAATCAAACGCAATCTTGTCATTATATGCTTACTACCTTTGCTATATGCAAACTCAAGCATTGCCGAACCAGGCACTGCACTTAAAAATGATAACCTCCGCACAGAACCCTATGCCGACGCCAAGATTACAGGTAAATTTAATCGCGGTGACAGTCTGGAGATATTGAAAAAAAAGGGAGCCTGGCTACAAATAAAACTGAACAAAAATACAGGCTGGGTACGTGCACTCTCTGTTAAGCGTGGCGCTGCAAGCGCCACTAACAACACCAAGGGTTTGCAAACACTGGCAAGTGGCCGTGCAGGCACAGGCCAAGTTGTTTCCACTACTGGAGTACGTGGCCTAAGTGAGCAAGAGTTGAAAGCAGCAAAGTTTAATGAATCTGAAATAAAACTGATGGAAAGTTATACGCTAACTCCTGAACAAGGACGCAGCTTTGCTGCCGCCGGCCAATTAAAAACCGTGAAATTCAGTAATTTAAAAGCAGGCAAAGGGGATGCAAAATGAACAAACCGAACTCAGCAGTAAAACCTGTTGCATTGCTTCTTGCGGCCTTGCTTACCATACCAAGCATATATGCGATGGCATTTGATTTAGGTGGCGCACTCAAAGAGGCTGTAGAGAAAGAAATCAAGCCAAAACAGGAGGCGCCATCACCAGAATCCAAAGAGTCCAGCCCAAACGCTGAAAATATCAATCACGCTAGCGCGAGTGATTCCAATGCTTTTAATTGGAAGAACCCAAGTAAAGATGAGGAAATCTTGCTGGGAAGAGAAATTGCTGGCAATTTATTAGGTGCAGCGCCGTTAGTGAAAGATGCCGCTTTACAAAAATACGTCAATTCCGTGGGGCGCTGGGTGGCCTCTCAATCTGAACGCCCTGACCTGCCCTGGCGTTTTGGTGTGATTGAAAGTGATGACCTGAACGCATTTGCAGCGCCAGGCGGCTACATCATGCTCACCAAAGGCTTATATCAACAGCTTGAAAATGAAGCACAACTGGCAGGTGTGCTCGGCCACGAAATTGCACACATCGTCAAAAAACATCAATTGAAAGTCATACAGAAGCAGCAACTGCTTAACATTGGCGCGGGGTTTTTAAGCGATAAATATGCAAAAGACAACAATCTGGTAAGTAAGGCCATTGGCAGCGGTGCCGAAATTAGCGCGCGTAGTTTAGATAAATCTGCTGAATTTGAGGCTGACAGACTGGGGCTAAGCTACGCGACACGTGCAGGTTATGCGCCCTTGGGTTTGCCTGATGTATTGCAGACCATAGGCCACAGCAGCAAAAATGATGATAGCGTCGCGCTGCTGTTTAAAACACACCCTCACCCAGATGAGAGGTTGAGCGCATTAAGTGATGCGGTTGGTAACAGGCTGGATAATATGCAAGAGGGAAAAACTTTAGAACAGCGATTTTACCAACTAAAAAAATAATCATGCTTTGTTTGATTTAGTCGTTTGACATCTGCATTTTTTAGGCGAAGAATATCTCGTATAACCTAGCGAGAGATGATTATATGGCTGTTAAACAAAAAACACTGACCGCAACTAAACTAGCCCCCAAAGATGCTGTAAATAACGTGCTGGTTAAAACGCGAAATACGCGCCGCAATGTGCGCAGAGTTAATGAGGGCGACATTCCACCTGATAATAGCCTCAAGGGCATTGAGTCATACGCTGTTGCCGAGAAGATTGCTGCTGCGCGTGAATCCAAAAGCGAAGCCGTTAAAGACATCATCAAGCGTTCTACTAACAGCCATACTACGCTACCCGAAATACTGCAAACTATCGTCGATGGTGCATCGCCTGATGACGCGCTCGCTTTAAGCAAGGCGCTCGCTGAGCTTAGTCATATTAAAAACCTTAAACCTGCGGTGCATGCAGACCAGATGTTGGCCAAAGATTGGCGAGAAGGCGGCTACCCTTATAAAAACCTGCTATCAAGAAAATCCTACGAGAATCAGAAATATCACCTGCAAGTAGAGTTGCTTAAACTACAAGCATGGGTGAAAGAGACGGGGCAACGCGTAGTGATTCTATTTGAAGGCCGTGATGCCGCAGGCAAAGGCGGCACCATCAGGCGGTTTATGGAGCACCTGAACCCACGTGGTGCGCGTGTTGTTGCACTTGAGAAGCCGAGTGAGGTTGAGCGCGGCCAATGGTATTTTCAACGCTATGTAACACAGCTACCAACGGCAGGTGAAATTGTATTGTTTGATCGCTCCTGGTATAACCGCGCAGGCGTTGAGCGTGTGATGGGTTTTTGTAACAATGATGAATATCTCGAATTTATGCGCCAAGCACCAGATTTTGAACGCAATCTCACCCGATGCGGTATCCATGTGATTAAGTTCTGGTTTTCTGTCAGCCGCGAAGAACAGCGCAGGCGTTTTAAAGAGCGTGAAATGCACCCACTCAAACAATGGAAACTGAGTCCTATCGACCTTGCATCACTGGATAAGTGGGATGACTACACCAAGGCTAAAGAGGCTATGTTTTTTCACACTGACACAGCAGACTCACCATGGACAGTGATTAAATCCGACTGCAAAAAACGTGCAAGACTTAATGCGATGCGCTACGTACTGCACAAGCTCCCCTATGCCAACAAGGATATAGAGGCGATAAGCGCGCTTGATCCGCTTTTAGTTGGGCGTGCGCATATTGTTTATGAACGTGGCGAGCATAGTCAGCCACTTTTATAGTGGCGCAAGAGTTACTGTTGCGCGCTGCGGTCGGCTATTTGTCTTTCCATAGTTTTTGCATCTCCAAAAACATAAAGGATGCTGTCCAGGTAATCAGCACCAAGCCTGACAGCGCCTCTACCCCTGCGAAAAATCGCAAGTCGCCCGTTGGGACAATATCGCCAAACCCAAGTGAGGTATAACAGACAAAAGAAAAGTAAACACAGTCAATAAAACTGTGATTAAAGCTCCCATCAAGTGTGCCGAACACCTCCTGCTTAATCATCAGGTAATAGCCAAAGGCAAACACCAGCACTTCTAGCACATGTGCAAGAAAAGCACCCAGCAGGCCAATGAGCACCCGCAGCCGATGTTTGATAGGTAAATTGGGGATGTGAATCGAAAGTTGATTTAAAGCTTCAAAATGAAGCAACATGACAATGGCAGTTAACAGCGCAACTAAAGAAAAAGCCGTTAGCATTGACTATAATATCTCGCGGAGTCAATGCAATTCTTTAATATTAAAGTCATCATGCTATATCAGCTTTCGTAAGCGCAACTCTGCTTTGATATAAGCATAGTATATCGGCGCTGCAACGACTCCCACCAAACCAAAAGCAGCTTCCATACATAACATGGCGATTAACAACTCCCAAGCGCGTGCCTGAATCTGCGTGCCTACAATACGTGCGTTTAAAAAATATTCAAATTTATGAATCACAACCAGATACGCCAGTGAACCTACTGCCACACCAAGTGATTGACTTAAACTCACCACCACAATCACCGTATTTGAGATTAAATTGCCAATCACTGGAATTAAGCCGACTACAAAAGTAATGGCAATCATTGTTTTAACCAAGGGTAAATGAATTCCCAGCATAGGCAACACTGCTGCCAAATAAATCGCGGTAAAAAAGGTGTTGATGGCAGAAATACGAATTTGTGCAAATACAATGCGCTTAAAAGCATCTCCGAACAAACTGATGCGCATAATCAATGCGCGCGAGAAGGGCTGGTAACGCTCAATGACAACCGCCTCTCTTAAGGCCAGCATGCCACCTACAATCATGCCAATAATGACATGTGCAGTCACACGGCCGGCTTCTTTGCCAACAATTTGCAACTGGTCGGCATGCGTTCTTAACCATGCTGTCAATAACTCTTTAAACGCAATCGCATCCGATGGCAAATGCGCCAGCAGCCATGCGGGCAGAATTTTTCTGGAGTCCTCTAGAATTTGTGCCATTTTAGCTAGCAGCACTGTCACACTGCCTGCATCTGATCTTAAAAAAGCAACTAACCCTGCCACAGCCAAGGCTAACAAACTCACAATGATGAATACGATAATGCCAACCGCCCATAATTTTGAATAGTTATCTTTACGTTTATTTGAGAAGCGTTTAGCGATCATCGGCGTAATAAGATGCACCACTTCAAACACCAGCAAGCCAGAGATAAGTGCGGGCAACAAACCAAACTTGACTGCAAATATTAATGCAAAGGCCATTAAAACCCAGGCTGCGATGTCGTTATTGCTGGTTGTCTGAGATGAGTGTACTGTCATATTTAACTTAAATCATTTTATTATAAAAATATTTCAATATTCTGTTTTTTAATAGTTTTTATTAAATTTACCTACAATATTCGCTACGGCGCTTTTGGGTAAATGCAATTCCAACTCCACCTGCTCATTAAATACCTTATTGATGATATTGCCATTACATTGGCTTAACACTCTGGTTAACGCGTCCATTTGATTGTAGTGTATGGTCAACTTCAATGCCTGCATTTCCACATATTCAGTTAATTTGGCTTGATCCAAGGCCATTTTAGCGGTGCCTCCATAGGCGCGCGCCAAACCACCTGTGCCTAAGTTTATGCCGCCATAATAGCGTATGACGGCAACACAAGCACTGATTAAATCTCGCCCCTCAATCAGTTTTAATATCGGCATACCCGCCGTGCCTGAAGGCTCGCCTGCATCGGAGAATCGCTGCACAATACCAGATTCTGATTTTAATCTAAAGGCATAGGCTAAATGGTGTGCATTCTGGTGCTGGGCAGTAAACGCGCGTAGTGCAGCGCCGACTTCACGCTCATTATTACAAGCCATTGACATGGCAATAAAACGTGACTTATTAATGGTTTGCTCTGCAAAGCCCGCTTGCGATATGACCTGCAAATTATTTACGCCCACCCAATATGCTGCCAAGCACGCCACGGATAATCTGACGCCCCAATTGGGAGCCTATGGCGCGCGCGGCACTTTTTGCCGCTGCTTCAAATACACCATCAGAACGGCTGGTTGTGGTTCTTGCCTGTGTTGGTTTGCTAGCTTCATTGGTCAGCGAGATATGCTCCACCTGTGCCTTTAAAATTTCGTAGGCAGATTCACGGTCTACTGATTTTTCATACACGTTAAAAATGACTGAAGATTTAATTACCTGATCACGCTCTGCATCGGTGGCAGGGCCAATACGGCTGCCTGGTGGACAAATGAATGTGCGTTCTACAGGGGTGGGAATGCCTTTTTCATCCAGAAATGACACCAGGGCCTCGCCAACACCTAGCTCAGTAATTGCGCTTGCAACATCTACTTTGGCATTGGTTCTAAAAGTAGTAGCAGCTGATTTTACAGCCTTTTGGTCGCGTGGCGTAAAGGCGCGTAACGCGTGCTGCACACGATTGCCTAATTGTCCAAGCACGACATCAGGGATATCTAGTGGATTTTGACTCACAAAATAAACCCCTACGCCTTTTGATCGAATCAAACGCACAACCTGCTCTACTTTTTCTAGCAAAACCGAGGGGGCATCATTAAACAACAAATGTGCCTCGTCAAAAAAGAACACCAGCTTGGGTTTATCCAAATCGCCTGCCTCGGGCAGTTTTTCAAACAACTCAGATAAAAGCCAAAGCAGCAAGGTCGCGTAAATTCTTGGCGAATTAAATAACTTGTCACTGCTGAGGATGTTCACTACCCCATGCCCTTTGGCGTCAGTTTGCATCAAGTCGTCTAAATTCAATGCAGGCTCGCCAAACAGCAGATCCGCCCCTTCAGTTTCCAGCTGTAATAAAGCGCGCTGAATTGCACCCACACTGGCCGCTGAGATATTGCCATATTGTGATTGATACGTCGCAGCATTCTCACTCACATGCTGCATCATCGCCCGCAAGTCTTTCAGGTCTAGCAATAACCAGCCTTTATCATCTGATATTCTGAAAATTGCGTTTAAGACGCCCGACTGCACATCATTTAAATTGAGCAGGCGCGATAACAGCAAGGGGCCCATTTCTGCAATCGTGGTGCGTACTGGATGCCCTTTGTCACCAAACATATCCCAAAAGGCAACTGGGCATTTACTATAACTAAAAGCTTCAAGTGCCAGCTGCTGCACACGTGCCTCTACTTTGGCATTAGCACCGCCCTGTTGCGACATGCCAGACAAGTCGCCTTTCACATCCGCCATAAACACAGGAATGCCTAATTTAGAAAATCCTTCTGCCATCGCTTGCAAGGTGACAGTTTTACCTGTACCAGTAGCACCAGCTATCAGACCATGTCGATTTGCCATTTTTGGCAAAATAAAACTGGATTGCTCATTATTTTTTGCAATTAAAATTGGGTTAACCATAGAAAATTTTCACCATTACCTATTGAAAAACATCAAAAAACTCTAAAACTCACTCGCATACCGTAAAGCTAAAAATCACCTTTACGCGCCCTATCCATAATCTCCAGCAATTGCGTTTCTAATTGCTGAGCAGATTTTCTAGCACGCTCCGTTGGATTTTTAATGCTTTTCAAGTCGAAAGTAGGCCGATCTAATGCTAAATACAACCTTAACTTACCTGCACTGTCGGGCTTTTCATAAATTGCAATACGGCATGGCGCAAACACTAAAAATTCAGGATGATCTAAAATGATTTCAGTCCCCATGCTCAAATTGCAGAATGAGCGCACCTCCTTAACCCCTTGAGCATCCTCGCCGCGCAACTTCATGTGCTCACCTATCGGGAAATTCGCTGGGTTTACAAAGTTAAGTCCTTCAGAAACGCTTTTTAAGCTCTCAATCAAATCCTGATAGCTGACAGTGTCATTAACAGGTAATTCATAAATTGCCGTGCTTGGATCTATTGCTGGCATTCCAGGTCTGATCTCACCTACAGGGACTTCTGGCAGGCGAAGATCAGTTTGCACAGTGCTGCATGCAGCCAGCCCTAATAAGGCACCTATAATTACCAATAATCGCATTAACTGCATCCTTAAATTGAGGCTACTCTAGCCATGACAGCATGCATACATCTGCATGATAAAACAACGCAATCATGTTAACCTTAAACGTCAAGTCTTGTTGACGGTTCACATTTACAAAGCCTGTTAACATGAATCAAACGAGGGGCTCATTATCGTTAATTCTCAGTGCTTCGTTCACAACCTTGCGTGTCAGATGCGGTGCTATTAACTCAATAAACCCATACATATAACCCCGTAAAAATGCATCTTTGCGCACGCCTAAATAAGTTGTGCTATCTGCAAACAGATGACTCACATCCACTTTGACTAAATTCACATCACGATCAGCATCATAAGCCATATTAGCCACCAAACCCACGCCCAAACCTAATGTGACGTAAGTTTTAATCACATCCGCATCAATCGCAGTGAGTACAATATTAGGGATGAGCCCCGCATCGCTAAAAGTTTTAGAAACCAGCGTTCCGCCAGTAAAACCAAAGTCATAGGTAATTAAAGGGTAACTAGCCAGCAACTCCAGCGTTAGTGCCTGCTCTTTTAACAAAGGGTGACCATGCGGCACGACAACGCAGCGATTCCAGTGATAGCAAGGCAAACACAATACATTGTCATAATCACGAATCGATTCGGTTGCCAAACCAATATCTGCATCACCACGCGACACCTGCTCAGCGACCTGACTAGGGTTGCCCTGATGAATGTTTAACTTGACCAGTGGGTATTTGTTAATAAATGCCGTGACGGCAGCAGGTAATTTGTAGCGCGCCTGTGTGTGTGTTGTTGCAATCGTAAATGCTCCCACATCCACATCGCTATACTCGTCGCCTACTCGTTTGATATTCTCGATATTGAGCATAACTTTTTCTGCCAATGCTAGTATCTGTCTGCCAGGCTCTGTCAAGCCAGTTAAGCGTTTGCCGTTGCGGCTAAAAATCTGCAAGCCCAACTCTTCTTCAATCAATTGAATTTGTTTGCTCACACCAGGCTGTGAGGTATACAAGGCATCGGCTGCAGCCGTGATATTCATCCCATGGCGTACTATTTCGTGCAAATATCTAAGTTGATGTAGCTTCATTACGTATAATTGAAATCAATCCCTTAAAGAAAAAGTTTTATCACGTTTTTATATAATTAAATAGAATATATATAGAATAACATATTCTTATAACTATGTGAGCACTGCTGGTATAGTGCACGCCTGTATAAATAACGGATACTCCATATGGAATTTGGTTATATAGTTTCAGGCTTTGCAGTTGGCATGCTTGTCGGTATCACTGGTGTTGGCGGTGGCTCACTGATGACACCACTACTGGTGTTTTTCTTTGGCTTCAAACCCGCGATAGCGGTAGGTACAGATCTATTATACGCAGCCATTACTAAAACTGGCGGTGTGTTTGTACACCACACTTCACATAAATCTGTGGATTGGCGTGTGGTGAGTTGGATGTCATTAGGCAGTCTACCCTCAGCAGTAGCAACGATATTTTTAATCAAACACCTGATTAAAATTGAAAAAGATATTACAGGCTTAATTACCTTCACCTTGGGTGTGGCGCTGATATTGACGGCAGTTGCGTTATTGATTCGTAGTTATTTAACGCGCAAGAAAATACGGGAAATAGAAGATAGCCTAATTAGCACGGGTAGATTCAATCAACTGCAGATTCCAGCCACCATTTTTACTGGCGTAGTATTGGGTTCACTTGTTACAATATCATCTGTTGGCGCTGGCGTATTGGGTACGCTTGCTTTGCTATTTTTGTATCCAAAAATGAGCACGCTTAAAGTGGTTGGGACAGATCTCGCACACGCGATTCCGCTCACTGCGGTGGCAGGCTTTGGTCATTTTACATTAGGGCATGTTAATTTTGCATTGCTAGGCACTTTGCTCATAGGTTCTTTGCCTGGCATTTGGTTGGGAAGCCATCTTAGCGTCAAAATACCAGAAAAAGTTTTACGTCCGATATTGGCCACGTTATTGCTGATTATTGGACTCAAATTTGTATTAGTTTAAATTCAAGGTGAAAAAGTCTTTTCTAAATGTATAAATATGATGAAATAGATCAACAAATTGTTGATGAACGTGTCGCGCAGTATCGTGACCAAGTCCGTCGCTATCTTGCAGGCGAGTTGAGTGAAGACGAGTTCCGCCCCCTGCGCCTGCAAAATGGCTTGTACATTCAACGCCACGCGCCCATGTTGCGCATTGCCGTACCTTACGGCATGCTATCCAGCAAGCAATTGCGTAAACTGGGTGATATCGCAAAAAAATACGACAAAGGCTACGGACATTTCAGTACACGTCAAAATCTGCAGCTTAACTGGCCAAAACTAGAAGACACGCCAGACATTCTGGCTGAGTTGGCAACAGTGCAAATGCACGCAATTCAAACCTCTGGCAACTGCATCCGCAACATCACCACAGACCAATTTGTAGGCATTGCGCCTGACGAAATCATTGACCCACGTGCTATCGCAGAGATTATGCGCCAGTGGAGTACATTCCATCCTGAATTTGCCCTGTTGCCACGCAAGTTTAAAATCGCAGTTTCTGGCACAGCAGAAGACCGTGCGATTATTCAGGCGCATGACATTGGCATGGAGTTTTACCTTGATCACAATCAACAAATTGCGGTCAAGGTATGGGTTGGCGGCGGGCTAGGCCGCACCCCAATACTCGGTACAGTGATACGCGAGCACCTGGAATGGCAGCACGCATTGACTTACTGCGAGGCTATTGTTCGCGTTTACAACCTGCATGGCCGCCGCGACAACGCCTACAAAGCGCGTATCAAGATTTTAGTAAAAGCACTGGGCATTGATGCGTTCCGTCAACAAGTAGAAGCTGAATGGTTAAACCTGAAAGATAACGCAAACACCATCACCGAAGCCGAACTGGCTCGTGTGGCCCAACACTTTGAACCCATGCCCTACGAGACACTGTCTGAGCACGATGCGCGCTTTGATGCGGCAATTGCCAGCAACACGGCTTTTGCCTCATGGGTTAAACGCAACGTACATGCCCATAAGCAACCAGGTTACCGCGCTGTGACATTGTCATTAAAACCACATGGCAAACCACCTGGTGACATCACCTCTGAGCAAATGTGGTTAGTTGCCGACTTGGCAGACCAATACAGCTTTGGCGAACTACGCTCTTCGCATGAACAAAACCTGATTTTGGCTGATGTTAAGCTAGGTGATTTGTATAGCGTATGGGAAAAAGCACGCGCCAACGGCTTGGCAACAGCCAACATTGGCCTGCTCTCAGACATCATCTGCTGCCCAGGTGGTGATTTCTGCTCATTAGCCAACGCAAAAAGTATTCCGATTGCCGAAGCGATTCAGATGCAATTCGACAATCTGGATTACCTGCACGACATTGGCGACTTGGAGCTCAATATTTCAGGCTGCATGAATGCATGCGGCCACCATCATGTCGGGCATATTGGTATTTTAGGGGTAGATAAAGATGGCTCGGAATGGTACCAGGTCACAATTGGCGGCAAGCAAGGCAACGATGCCAGCATCGGCAGTGTAATTGGCCCTGCTTTTTCTGCGGAAGAAATGCCAGGCGTTGTACAAAAGCTGATTGATGTATATATTGAGGCGAGAACTGAAGAGGAGCGCTTTATTGACACAGTCAGACGCATTGGTGTTGCGCCCTTTAAGCAACATGTCTATGCGGATAAAAACCTGGCAAAAGAAGGAGCGGCCGCATGAGCAATTTAATCGCATTGCAAAATGACACGGCTAACATCGTGCAGGATGAATGGACACTGGTTAACTTACCAGCAACACAGGTGGAAGTGCGTAAACAGGCAGGTAAAGTTGTGCTGTTTAAGTTAACGGGCGAAGCATCTGTCGCCGAAGAACAAGTCAAAAATACAATCATTCCTGAAACAGGTAAAATCATCGTGCCTTTGCGTGTTTTTATCGCACGCAATCAAGAACTCACGCAAAAATTAGCCAAAGGTGAAGTTGGCGTTTGGTTGGCGACACATGAGTTAATTGAAGATTTGATTGCCAATGTTGAAGACATCAACACTTTGCCAATCATTGCAATCTTTGTTGAGCGTTTTGCCGATGGCCGTATTTTCTCACTCGGCACATTGTTACGCACACGTCATCACTTTAAAAATGAACTACGAGCGTTTGGAGATGTGCTGCGCGATCAGCTATTTTTCTTAAAACGCAGTGGCTTTAATAGCTTTTTCATCCGGCAAGACCGTTCTGCTCAAGAGGCAATCGCTGGCTTAAAAGATTTTAGCGCGCCGTATCAAGGTGCGGTTGATGAGCCTCGTCCAGCATTCACGCGTTACAACCGAGGCATATAAGTCATGTCAGATGTTGATTTAGGCCAAGTCGTGATGCTCAAACCTGCTGCCAACAATCCAGCAACCAGACCAGCACTCACTGACTCTTTAGTGAATCAAGTCAATAGTAAAGCCAGTATAGTCATCGCTTTACTCAATGCCGCAGTTGCAGAACTTGGGGCTGGCAACATCACCTTTGCCAACAGCTTTGGTGCTGAAGACATGGTGCTCACCGATATTATTCAACGCAATCAGCTTAACATCGAGATTTTTTCACTCGACACTGGCCGCTTGCCTAGCGAAACCTACGATTTGATGGCTAAAACCGAGCAAGCCTACCAGACCAAACTCAAGGTTTACTTTCCACTTGCCACTCACGTTGAAAACTACGTGAGCACGCACGGTATTAACGCGTTTTATGAATCTATAGAGTTACGTAAAGCCTGCTGTTTTATGCGCAAGGTTGAACCTTTGCAGCGCGCTTTAAAAGGCAAAAAAGCCTGGATAACAGGCATGCGTGCAGAGCAATCAGCAACCCGTGTTAATCTACCCACGCGTGAGTTTGACACAGGCAATCAGCTGGATAAATTCAATCCATTAAGTGATTGGACAGAACAGGAAGTCTGGGCCTATATTCGATTGCATGAAGTGCCCTATAATAAACTACATGACCAGTTCTACCCTAGCATCGGATGTGCGCCTTGTACACGCGCAGTTGCCATGGGGGAAGATGTACGTGCTGGCCGTTGGTGGTGGGAAGACCCAAACAGTAAAGAGTGTGGCTTGCACGTGAAGAAATAAACTCTTTTAATTAGCCACAGATAAACACGGATATACACACATCAAGTGCAATGACCTATCTCATGTAATTTGAATACCCGTGTTAATCAGTGTTTATCTGTGACTAAATAACACTTTTAAAAATATAACTATGACAACTCAACAAAACCAAACACAACCACTCTCACATCTCGACTGGCTAGAATCTGAAGCCATCCATATTCTACGTGAGGTTGCAGGGCAATGCTCAAACCCAGTGCTACTATTCTCTGGTGGCAAAGACTCCCTTTGCATTTTACGACTGGCAGAAAAAGCATTTCGCCCTGGTAAGTTTCCTTTTCCGTTACTGCACATCGACACTGGCCACAATTATCAAGAAGTGATTAACTTTCGCGACCAGCGTGCGGCTGAATTAGGCGAGCGTTTAATTGTACGCTCTGTTGAAGATTCAATGCAGCGCGGCACAGTGGTGCTTAAAACAGCTGATGAGCCACGCAATAAACATCAATCGGTCACACTGCTCGAAGCCATTGAAGAATTTGGCTTTGACTGCTGCATTGGTGGCGCACGTCGCGATGAAGAAAAAGCCCGTGCCAAAGAGCGCATCATGAGTTTTCGTGATGAGTTTGGTCAGTGGGATCCTAAAAATCAACGTCCAGAACTTTGGAACCTGTATAACGCACGCGCACATAAAGGTGAAAACATTCGCGCATTTCCTATTTCCAACTGGACAGAAATGGACGTATGGCAGTATATCGAGCGTGAGCACCTGGCGCTGCCCAGCATTTATTTTGCGCATCAGCGTGATATCGTCATGCGTGCTGGTGCGATTGTGCCCGCCAACGTTCCACTAGCTAATGGCGAAGTCATTAACCAGCCCAAAGCAGGTGAGGAAGTGATTAACATGCAAGTGCGCTTTAGAACCGTGGGCGACATCACCTGTACTGCTCCCGTCATCAGCGATGCGGACAATATCTCTAAAATCGTGCTGGAAACAGCCACCACCACTATTACCGAACGCGGCGCAACACGTTTGGATGACCAAACCTCTGACGCCAGCATGGAACAACGTAAAAAAGAGGGCTATTTTTAAAAACAAGTTAAGCCACAGACAACCCCATCATTTTGCGATGCTAAGGTACATTTAAACATCGTTATTTTTTGATTTTATCCGAGTTTTTTGGCGTCCATCTGCGGCTAATTTTAAGTTTTTAACTTTTTGAAAAAATCATATGACACATACACACTCACATCACGATTCACTTCTACGCTTTATGACCTGCGGCTCTGTTGATGATGGCAAAAGCACGCTGATTGGACGCCTGCTATATGACACCAAAACCATTTTGGCTGATACGCTGACGCAGATTTCAAATACATCTAAAAAACGCGGCATGGAAGCTGTGGATTTATCATTACTTACTGATGGTTTGCAGGCTGAGCGCGAGCAAGGCATCACCATTGATGTTGCTTATCGTTACTTTAGCACTGGCACGCGCAAATATATTATTGCAGATGCCCCTGGTCATGAGCAATATACCCGCAACATGGTCACTGCCGCTTCCACTGCGAATCTCGCGATTATTTTAATTGACGCACGCAAAGGCGTGCTCACGCAAACACGCCGCCATAGCTACTTAGCGCATCTGGTTGGCATTCCCCACATTGTGGTGGCTGTCAATAAAATGGACCTGGTAAATTACGACCAGACCGTCTACGACAAAATTTGTGCTGATTATTTAGCTTTTGCCAATGAAATTGGCCTGCTTCGTAACAGTGATAATGAAGCCGGACACGACATTCGCTTTATCCCGATGTCTGCACTTAATGGCGACATGCTGGTTGACCGTCTTGACAGCATGCCTTGGTATCAAGGTGAGACATTATTGGAAATACTCGAAAAAGCGCCCGCCGCCCACACTGAACAATCAGAAGCATTTCGTTTTCCCGTGCAGTTTGTATGCCGCCCACACGCCTCCGACAACCCAGAATTGCATGATTTCCGCGGATTTATGGGTCGTGTAGAATCGGGGGAGATTGCCGTGGGAGACGCAGTGACTGTACTCCCTAATGGCTACCACTCTAAAGTCAAGGCTATACAGATAGGCGAGCAACCATTGCAATCTGCTAAAACCGAGCAAAGTATCACCCTGCTCTTAGAAGATGAAATTGACACTTCACGCGGGGACATGATTGTAAAAACAGAGGAAGCCAATGAACCAGTTAAACAAATTGAGGCTTTTGTCTGCTGGCTTTCAGAAACGCCTTTATCTCCAGCTCGCACATATTTAGTGCGCCACACCTCACGTGAATCCAAAGCCAAAGTAGGCACCATTAGCTACAAAGTCGATGTAAACACACTGGAGCAGCAAGCAACTACAGATTTGAAGATGAATGATATTGCACGCATCAGTTTCAAACTAGCCCAGCCGCTCATGGTTGATAGCTACTCAAGTAACCGCGCGACTGGCGCTTTCATTATTATTGACGAATCCACCAACAATACCGTTGGCGCGGGCATGATAATCTAATAAAATAACGCTTTAGCTCTTGCAAGCATTAAAGGACTGTAAAAATGACTTATGTCGTTACCGAAAATTGTATCCAATGTAAATATACTGACTGTGTAGATGTCTGCCCAGTAGATTGCTTTGTAGAAGGCCCAAACTTTCTAGCCATTAATCCTGATGAGTGCATTGACTGCACGCTTTGTGTTGCAGAATGCCCCGCAGAAGCAATTTTTGCTGAAGATGACGTTCCCGCCGACCAGCAGGAATTTATTGCACTTAACGCACGCTTAGCAGAACTGTGGCCAGTGATTACCTCACGCAAGGAAGCACTTGAAGACGCCGACGCAATGAATGGTGTACCTGGTAAACGTGATTTGCTGATTGAGTAATCTCAAGTTTACGACATAAAGGAGGCATAGGCCTCCTTTTTTGTTAAATGCATACTCCTCTAAAATATCTCCAGCACTACCCCATTGCCTTGCAAGATAAAATCAGGCAGCTGCACAGCCAGAACCAGCTAGGCGATTACCTTGCTCAGCGCTATCCTCAAGGCCACGCTATACAAACGGATAAGGCACTCTATCAGTACAGCAATGAAATAAAGCAGGCATTTTTACGCAATGCGCCGTTGTTAGACAAAGTCTATTATGACAGTCGGTTGAGCATAGCACATCACGCGCTGGGCCTTAACACGGCCATTTCCAGAGTACAAGGCGGCAAACTGAAAGCTAAGAAAGAAATCCGAATTTCTGCTTTATTTAAAGAAGCACCTGCTGATTTTTTACGCATGATTGTGGTACATGAGCTGGCGCACTTGAAAGAGCGCCATCATGACAAGGCATTTTACCAGTTATGCCAGCACATGGCACCAGACTACCATCAGCTGGAATTCGATTGCAGGGTCTATTTAACCTGGAAAAACTGTTAGCCAAAAACTATCATGCATTTGATGTTTGAACAAACATGTCCCAAATCGTCACTCACTTTTAGTTATCCATAACTTGCTTTGTTTGAGCACTAGCCAGCTAAAAATCAAATATCCAGCCATGGCCATGGCCAAGCCTGAGGGCGCATACCATACCAATGGCACAATGATTCCTGCTGATATTGTAGATAACAGCATTTGTATAAAGGCCTGCCCCGATGCTGCCGTACCGCGTATTTTAGGGTGTCTATCAAGAGCAGCGAGCGAGAGTATCGGCATAGCCAGCGCCATACCCACATTAAACAAGGCAACGGGTAGAATATTATTAACAGAATTTACTGGCAACACAAAACATACCAACAGATTTAACAAGACCATCGCCGCCATCCATAAATAAGCCAGTTTAACGACCTTATGACGAGCGTACCGACCTGCAGCGCGCTTAGCTAAATATGAGCCTAGCACCATGCCTAACACTGTAGGGATAAACATCCAGCCAAACTGGTGTTCACTTAACCCCAAGTGCTTTACTAAAAAAACCGGGCTGGCAAGTACATATACAAAAAAGCTGGCAAAGTTGGCACCTAAGGCAAATACGACAAAATTAAATTCCTTATCGCTAAAGATAATACGGTAATCTTTTATCACTTGCTTTGCAGAGAGTGGCATGCGCTTTTCTTTGTGCATGGTTTCTGGCAGATAATACACAGCGGCCCATAAACTGACTGCTGCATACAAAGCTAAAAATACAAAAATCGCCTGCCAGTGAATGCCGAGTAACAACCCGCCAATGATAGGTGCTACAGCAGGTGCAATGCCAAATAACATCTGCACGGTTGCCATCACGCGCTGTGCCTGTGCTCCTTCAAATAAATCACGTACCATTGCGCGCGCAACAACATTGCCAGCGCCGCCAGAAATACCCTGCAACGCGCGAAAAAACCATAAGGTTTCAATATTTGGGGCAAAAGCACAGCCAATCGAGGCAAACACAAACACGCCTAGTCCAATTTTAATTGTTGTAATGCGCCCGATTGAGTCTGAAATGGCACCATGCCATAGCGTCATTAGCGCATAAGGCAGCAAGTAGAAGGTAAGGCTCTGCTGTAGCGCTAGTGGACTTGCCTGCAAACCGTCTTCCAAGGCAGGAAAAGCAGGTAAATAGGTGTCGATGGCAAAAGGAGCCAGTGCGGCCAGGCTTGCCAGTACAACCGCAAATAACAAAGGAGATGAAGAATGTCTCAAAATATACTTTCTAATAAAAAACGCGCTGCTGATTTAATCAGTAGCGCGTTAGATTAACCTAGATTACGCGTTATTACTACGCCATCACTGCATAAACAAAGTGCTATGGCAAGGCATGGAACTCATCCACGCGTGCCTGCAGTTCACCTGCAATCATTTTTTTGGAATTTTTGTCGTTGCGAAACACAATAGGCTGAGCCGCAATTGCAGGGTTCTTGGCATCTTCAATCGCTTGGTCAATCAAGTGATGATAAGGTGATTTACTGCATACTGGGTCGGCAGCTTCTGCGTCACCTGTCAGCAAGAAAGATTGGCAGCGACAACCTCCCAAGTCTTTTTCTTTTTCCTCACAGCTACGGCATGGCTCTTTCATCCAGCTATCGCCGCGATATTTATTAAAAGCTGGCGATTCTTTCCAGCTCCATCCCAGGTCATTATCTTTAACATTAGGAAACTGCATATTAGGCAGCACGCGTGCTGAGTGACAAGGCAACACATCACCGTTGGCAGTGACAATCATAAACACTTCACCCCAGCCATTCATGCATTTTTTTGGCCGATCCGAGAAGTAATCGGGCACGACAAAGAAAATCTTCATTTTACTGCCTGATTGCGCTCTGAATTCATTGGTGACTCTTTCCGCCTCATCTACCTGCTCTTTTGTCGGCATTAACTGACTGCGGTTGACCAGCGACCAGCCATAATATTGCGTATTAGCCAACTCGATATATTCAGCACCCAGCGCATCTGCCATTTCCAGAATCTGCTTCATGTGGCCGATGTTGTAACGATGAATCACCACGTTAAGCACCATGGGGTATCCATGCCCTTTAATCATGGCGGCTACTTTTTTCTTGAGCTCAAATGTTTTGGTGTTGGTAATGAAATTGTTAATCTCTTCGGTAATATCGTGCATTGACAGTTGGATATGATCCAAACCGCCTTCTTTAAACGCTTGGATGCGCTTTTCGGTTAAGCCTACACCTGACGTAATCAAATTGCTGTAATAACCTAGTTTTTTAGCCTCAATCACGATCTCTTCAATATCATCACGCAGTAAGGGTTCACCGCCTGAAATCCCCAGCTGAATTGCGCCAAGTTTACGCGCATCGCGCAATGCCTGTATCCATTGCTCGGTGGTGAGTTCATTTTGGGTGTGCTTGTCGTAATCGGTCGGGTTGTAGCAAAACGCACAATGCAAAGGGCAGCGGTAAGTCACCTCGGCTAACAGCCATAGCGGTTGAGTTTGCGTGGCGCTGGCTGCCACACCGTTATTTTGTGCAATGGTTTTTTGCACCACTGATTCACCTAAAGAGGCTTGTGTCATTTTACTACTCCTGAATTCGCTTATAACTTACGTAGCCAAGCCTTGCCAACAGCAAGCTCAAACATGCCAATAATATCTTGCTCGATGTTTTCAGCATCGGGAAACGCTGCTTTTAATTCAGCAATAATGTCAGCCACGCTATTTTTGCCATCTAATCTTTTTAAAATTTCACCTGCCCCACCATGGAGCTTTACCATGCCTTCAGGGAAAAGAATCACATAGCTATTCTGCGCTTCTTCCCACTGGAAACGATGATGCGGTGCAAGTGCGTAAATATCCGATTGTTGTATTGTTACTTCCATAAAGCTACCTTAAATTAAATCGTGGCAATCAAACTACAGCATAACACTCGCTCAATACTATTATGTCATTCCAAAACAACTTAAATTTTGCATGAATGAGCCTGTTTCGAAATGACACCTACGCTTAATAGTAATGTGCTGTTAAAAAATTTCTTAACTTGCCGATTAACTTACATTCATTACAGGCTGACGTAAATAATCGCGCCCTTCCACTTTTATGTCTGTACTTTGTAGCATAATGGCATCCGCCATCACCCAGAGTACATCTAACTTAAACTGCAGAATTTCTAGCGCACGTTCTTGTAGTTCACGCGTCTGACCAAAATAATCCAGCGTAATAGACAAACCCTGCTCTACATCTCGGCGTGCCTGTGTTAGACGATTCTTAAAGTACTGCATGCCCTCTGGGTTAATCCATGGATACATATCAGGCCATACATCAATGCGTTGCTGGTGGATATGCGGCGCAAATAATTCAGTTAAACTTGAACATACAGACTCCTGCCATGGACGCTGCTTAGCAAAGTTAATGTATGCATCTACCGCAAATCTGGTGCCAGGTGCCACTAATTTTAAAGACATCACTTCTTCACGTGTTAAGCCGACGGCGTGTCCCAAATGGATCCATGCTTCAATACCGCCTTCCCCACCCTCAGCAATCTGGCCGCTGCCATCATGGTCAAAAATACGCTGAATCCAGCCACGGCGTAATTCACGGTCAGGACAGTTAGAGAGAATCGCCGCATCTTTCATCGGGATTGCAATCTGATAGTAATATCGATTGGCCACCCAAGCCTGCATTTGCTGTTGAGAAAGCTTGCCTTCATACATCAGCACATGAATTGGGTGGTAAATATGATAGCCCTTGCCCTTTTCACGTAGTTTCGCTTCAAACTCTTCCCTGCTCCAAGGTGCTAATTTTTCTGTCATTTTCTTTGCCCTTCTCTAAAAATTCAAAAACCACATGAAACCACGACGTTTCATGATAAAAAGTTTTTATAAAATGATATCCATACCATCATAAGCCACTTCTATTTTGTGCTCATTAAGAATCGCCCGCTCGGCAGAGTCTTCACGCAAAATAGGATTAGTGTTGTTGATATGGATTAAGACTTTTCTCACATCTCCAAATTTGTCCAGATCTTCGATCATGCCGTTTGGGCCAGACTGTGGGTTATGGCCAATACTGCGCGCGGTTTTGGTCATCAATCCCAAATCAATCATTTCTGTGTCTGTCCAGAATGTGCCATCCACCATAATGCAATCCGCCTGATTCATGAGCGCTGGCAAATGCGGCTCTATTTCTGCAAGCCCTGGTGAATACCAGCATTTTTTACCTGTGCTAACTTCTTCAATCAGCACGCCAATGGTGTCACCTGGTTGCGGATTATTGCGGTGTGGTGAATATGGCGGTGCCGCGCTTTTTAATGCCACGGTTGTAAATTTAAGATTAGGGACATTCGGTATAGTAAAACTGGTTTTGCCATCTACTGGCACTTGATGGTGATTGATCCCACAGTAATGACCCAATATATTAAGCACCTGATTGCCTGAAGTTAAATCACCATACACCATATCAGTACAGTAGATTTCACGCTTCACAGTACCCTCGCGCAGCATATACAAGCCTGTTGTATGGTCAATCTGTGCATCAATCAACACAATTGCCTGAATCCCTGTATCGCGAATATTTCGCGCTGGTTGTAATGCTGGAAAATCCTGAATTTGCTGTAATACATCAGGAGATGCATTGAACAGTACCCAATTCACGCCATCGCTGCTTACGCAAATCGAGGATTGTGTGCGTTTAGTTGCTTTGATTGTGCCTTTACGCAAACCATCACAGTTATAACAATTACAGTTCCACTGAGGGAAACCTCCGCCTGCCCCTGCGCCTAATACATGAATGTGCATATTTTTTACGATTCTTTAATTAATTCTGATATTTTATTTTCTAAAAAAAGCTTAGTGCCTAATTTAAAAAAACGATCTTTTATAAAAAAAGGCTGTCTTACGGCAGCCTTTTTTATGATACGTAATCGCTAATTACTTGTTCATTACGTACATTGTCACTTCAAAGCCAAAACGCATTTCAGTAGCTGCTGGTGTAGTCCACATGATCATTTCCTTTTAAGTTGTTTTAAGTTCGCCACAAACAAATCGTTGTAACGTGAGAAGCATTGTGCGCGCATCCAGGCACTAAGAACACCGCGAACTTACCGAATACTACCTAAGTAAATTCATGATGTGATGTAATAAAACGTGATTAGGGAAAATTAAGCAGACTTGATAATTTCAGTCAGCACTTGCAGAAATTTCGCATTTTCAGCAAACAACCCGACACTCACTCTAAGATAATCTGGCATCTCATAGTTAGCGACAGGCCGGACTATCACGCCCTTTTGCAGCAACTGCCGATTTACTTGCGCGGCATTGGGTATTTTTACACTTACAAAATTGGCAAATGACGGGATGTAGCTCAGACCCAGTGCATCAAAGCCTGTAGTGATCTGCAACATACCCGCCTGATTCAGTGCGTAGCTGCGGGCAACAAAATCTTCATCTGCTAAAGAAGCAATCGCAGCGGCTTGTGCAATACTATTCACGTTAAACGGCTGTCTGACACGGTTTAGCATGTCCACCACTTGCGGATGACCTAAACCAAAACCAACACGCAAACCAGCTAAGCCATAGGCTTTAGAAAAAGTTCTGGAGATTAGCAAGTTATCAAACTCATGCAACCAATTGATGGCTTCAGATTTATGCTCAGCTGACAAATACTCATCATAAGCCTCATCCAGCAAAACAAGTATATGTGTGGGTACTTGTTTTAAAAAAGCGTACAAATCATCTTTTGCAAGTAAAGTGCCTGTTGGATTATTTGGGTTTGCAATAAAAATAATCTTGGTTTTGTTACTGATTGCTGCAAGCATGCCTGACAAGTCATGGCTGAAGTTCTTTGCGGGCACAACAACTCCCGTTGCCCCTACCGCCTGTGTGACGAGCGGATATACAGCAAACGCATGCTGGGAATATATGGCTTCATCACCTGGGGTTAAATAAGTGCGTGCCGCTAACTCTAAGATATCATTTGAACCGTTACCAAACACAATTTGCTCTGGCGCCACCTTAAATTTTTGACTGATTGCACTACGCAATTCAAAAGCATTACCATCTGGGTAGCGCGCAATCTCAAAAATGGATTCCTGTATTGCATAATCAGCTTTGGGGCTGATGCCTAAAGGGTTTTCATTGGAAGCCAACTTAACAATGTGTTCAACCTTCAGTCCTATCTCGCGAGCGAGCTCCGTGATGGGCTTTCCGCCCTGGTACGGCGCAATAGATTGAATGTAATGAGGAGCTTGAGGTGTTGTCATGGTGAGCACGATAAAACAGTATAAAAATAAAACAGGGTCAAAAAATCAAGTCGTTTGAATGCAAACCCAAACAAACATTACTGCGATTTAAGTCACAGCAACTGGATAGGATCCCAGGCATTTGACAAAAGAAGCGCGCTGCTCAACTTCCTGCAATGCGGACGCAACATTCACATCCTGGGTGTGTCCCTCTATATCAACATAAAACACATATTCCCAGCGCCCTGCTTTTGCAGGCCTTGACTCTAGTTTGGTCATGCTCACTCCATGTTGAGCTAGCGGTTCCAGCAAATTCAATACTGCCCCTGGCTGATTTTTGGCTGCAATTACCAGCGAAGTTTTATCTTGCCCAGAAGGCGCCACTTCATGTGGTGACAGCACTAAAAAACGCGTTGTATTATTAGGGTCGTCTTCAATATTCTCTGCCAATACGTGAAGATCAAACAACTCTGCCGCCCGTTTGCTTGCAATCGCCGCGGCAAATGTGCCATCTGATGCAATCAAATCATGAATCATCTGAGCAGCACGCGCATTGCTGGTCACCGCCTCACGCTCCGCCGCTGGCAGCATCTTGTTTAGCCATTCATGACACTGCGCCAAAGACTGAGCATGTGAAAACACGTGTGAAATTTTTTGAATGTCGGATTGCCTGGATAACAGACAATGATGAATCGGAATGGTGACTTCACCGCAAACTTTCAGTGGGCTAGTCAGCAGCAGATCTAAAGTTAAGCCCACAGCACCTTCATTAGAGTTTTCAACAGGTACGATGCCATAGTCAGCCTGGCCGGCTTCTACACTGCGAAACACCTCATCAATAGAACCACATACAACGGCTGTTTTGCCTTCGCCAAATTGCTTGAGTGCGGCTTCTTCGCTATAAGTACCCAAAGGCCCGAGAAATGCAACAGCAAGTTCTTTTTCCAGCGCCCTGCAATTAGACATCACACTGCGGAAAATGCTCGTCACCGCCCCTGCAGGCAGCGGGCCTGTGTTTTCTTCCATCAACCGGCGCAACACCTGCGCTTCGCGCTCTGGACGATAAATAACCCCATCCTCTTTTAATTCACCAATATGACGCGCATGCTCGGCACGTGCATTGACGAGTTTTAATATTTGCGTGTCTATCGCATCTATTTGTTCGCGATGCTGCTTGAGTTGATTAATTAATTGGTCAGACATGTTCAGTGCGCTTTTTCAAACTGCTTCATATAGTTAACTAAAGCCTCTACGCCCTCTATCGGCATGGCATTATAAATGGAGGCACGCATGCCACCCACCATGCGATGGCCTTTTAACTGCAATAGCCCCTGTGCTTCAGCTCCCTTTAAAAACGCATCATTCAATGATTCGTCTTTAAGAAAAAATGGAATATTCATGCGTGAGCGATTTTTAACTGCGACCTTATTGATATAAAAGTCAGTACCGTCAATATAATCATATAGCAAACTGGCTTTTTTGATATTAACTTGCTCTATTGCTTCTACTCCACCCAAAGACAGCAACCACTCAAACACCAGTCCCGCAATATAAATACTGTAAGTAGGCGGCGTGTTAATCATAGATTGATTCTCAGACTGCATTTTCCAGTTAAACACAGCTGGGGTAATCGGCAAGGCACGATCAAGTAAATCTTCACGCACAATGACAATACACAAACCTGCTGGGCCGATATTTTTTTGCGCACCACCATAAATCACACCATATTTTGTCACATCTATCGGGCGAGAAAGAATATGCGAAGACATATCGGCCACAATCGGCACATTACCAGCGTCTGGCAAACCATCAAATTCCACGCCATTGATGGTCTCATTGGTACATATATGCAAATAAGCTGCGTTTTGATTAAGTTTCCAGCAATCAAATGCGGGAACATCAGTGAAATTCTCGGCCTCGCTGCTGGCAACCACATTGATTTTTCCGTAGGCACGCGCATCTTGAACGCTACGTTTTGACCATGCTCCTGTGACTACATAATCAGCCTCACCAGCACCCAGCAAATTCATTGGGATCACTGCATTTTCAGCAATCGCACCACCTTGCAGAAACAACACTTTGTAATTTTGCGGAATATTCAACAAAGTGCGCAAATCAGTTTCTGCCTTGTTCAGAATACCCGTGAACTCTTTACCACGGTGCGACATTTCCATCACACTCATGCCAGAGCCATGCCAATCAAGCATTTCTGCTTGCGCGCGTTCAAGCACAGCTCTAGGTAACACTGCAGGACCTGCTGAAAAGTTATAAATTTTATTCATATTCTATATTTTCTATTAGCGCAGGCTAAGGCGGCTAAACGCAATACAATCCCAATTTGCACAGTAAAACAAAAACAAAGCAGAAAACTGATATTGATTATGGGCTAAGTTGATCAATATACATGGTCACTTATTACCCACAAATCAGCTACTCTTCATCATCTGTTTCAACGATTTTCTCTATCCCAGAAAGCTTCTCGCCTTCGCCCAGATTGATCAGCGTCACACCTTGCGTTGCGCGGCCTAGCTCTCGAATTTCTTTCACGCGCGTACGAATCAAAACACCGCCCGTAGTAATGAGCATAATTTCATCTTCATCACTCACCAATTTTGCGGCAACGACCAAGCCATTACGTTCGCTTACTGCGATTGCTTTTACGCCCTGCGTGCCACGGCCAGAATGACGGAAATCCGCTAACACAGTACGTTTACCGTAGCCATTTTCTGTGGCCACCAGTACAGTTTGCTTATCATCATCTGCAATGAGTAATGATAGCACCTGCTGTTTAGCTGCAAGCCTCATGCCGCGTACACCACGTGTGGCACGTCCCATTTGCCGCACTTCCTCTTCATCAAACCAAACAGCCTTACCGCCATTAGAAACCAGTACGATGTCATTGTTGCCATTAGTCACTTCGGCGCCAATCAAGTAATCACCGTCATCCAGATTAATCGCGATAATGCCTGACTTACGTGGGTTGGCAAATTCAGTCAGTGCAGTTTTCTTCACAGTACCTAATGCGGTTGCCATGAATACAAAGTGATTTTCATCAAATTCTTTGACTGAAAGAATCGCATTGATTTTCTCACCTTCTTCCAGCGGGAATAAGTTTACAATCGGCTTACCACGTCCAATTCTGCTACCTTGCGGCACTTCATAGACTTTTAACCAATAAACTCGGCCACGGCTACTAAAACAGAGGATGTAATCATGGGTGTTAGCCACAAACATCTTATCGATAAAATCATCTTCTTTGGTAGGTGCTGCCTGCTTACCACGCCCGCCACGCCTTTGCGCACGGTACTCATCCAGCGGTTGTGATTTGATATAGCCCGTATGCGACAACGTGACCACGACGTCGGTAGGTGTGATTAAATCTTCCAGCGACAAATCCTGTGCATTCACTACGATTTCGCTGCGACGTTTGTCACCGAACTGTTTTTTGATTTCAGTCAGTTCATCACTGATAATTGTCGTTACACGCGATGCATTAGCTAGAATATCCAGCAAATCTGCAATCACATCCATGACTTCTTTATATTCATTGACAATTTTGTCTTGCTCAAGGCCAGTTAAGCGTTGCAAACGCATTTGTAAAATCTCTTGCGCCTGTACGTCACTCAATTTGTAGCCTTTGGGTGTCAAACCAAAATCGACACTTAAACCCTCAGGTCTTGCCGCTTCCATCGCAGCACGCTTGAGCATTTCCTCCACCACTGGAGAACTCCATGCTTTGGCCATCAAGTCCACCTTAGCCTCAGGCGGCGTTGGCGCAGCTTTAATAATGGCGATCATTTCATCCACATTGGCCAATGCTACTGCCAGGCCTTCCAACACATGCCCTCGCGCACGCGCTTTTTTCAACTCAAACACTGTGCGCCGTGTCACTACTTCACGGCGGTGGCGTAAAAACGCCTCCAGCATCTGTTTAAGATTCAGCAGGCGTGGCTGACCGTCAAGCAAGGCCACCATGTTCATACCGAACGTATCTTGCAGCTGTGTTTGTTTATACAGGTTATTCAACACAACTTCAGGTACTTCACCGCGCTTTAGCTCTATGACCACGCGCATGCCTGATTTATCAGACTCATCACGCAAGTCTGAAATACCTTCTATTTTCTTTTCGTTAACAAGCTCGGCGATTTTCTCAATCAAAGATTTTTTATTCACCTGATACGGCAGCTCATCAATAATAATTGACTGACGACCACCTTTATCCATATCCTCAAAGTGAGTGCGTCCGCGCATCACCACACGCCCACGCCCTGTACGGTAACCTTCTTTTACGCCAGTCGTGCCATAAATAATACCTGCGGTCGGAAAATCAGGCGCAGGCACTAATTCAATTAATTCTTCTACCGTGGTTTCGGGGTCTTTAAGCAAAGTAAAACAAGCATCCAGCACCTCATTAAGATTGTGTGGTGGAATGTTAGTCGCCATCCCTACCGCAATACCTGAGCTACCATTAATCAAAAGATTGGGAATGCGTGCTGGCATAATGAGCGGCTCATGTTCAGAACCGTCATAATTAGGGCCAAAGTCAACCGTTTCCTTGTCGATATCAGCAAGCAGCTCATGGGCAATCTTTGCCATGCGGATCTCGGTATAACGCATCGCCGCAGCATTGTCACCATCCACCGAACCAAAGTTGCCTTGACCATCCACCAGCATATAGCGCAACGAGAAATCCTGTGCCATACGCACAATCGTGTCATATACCGCCGTATCGCCATGCGGGTGGTATTTACCAATCACATCACCCACGATACGCGCAGATTTTTTATAGGGCTTGTTGTAGTCATTGGACAACTCGTGCATCGCGTAAAGCACACGTCGATGTACGGGTTTTAAACCATCTCGCACGTCTGGCAACGCACGACCTACGATTACGCTCATAGCATAATCTAGGTAAGAACGCCGCATCTCATCTTCTAAACTAATCGGTAAGGTTTCTTTAGCGAATTGATCCATAGTTGACTAACTTATCATTGTTTTTTGAGTGACCCAATTCTAGCATGATTAGCAGGCAAATTAACCTCCTAAAGCATACTTTTAACCCAGATTCCCCATTAAGATTTGAAGTGGTAATTAAGATGCCACACCAGTGCCCGCTTACGAGATTTTTTGACATCGCACATCCATGAAGTGCAAAAAACCTCAGCCCTAGAGGTGAAGCTCATATCCTAGCAAAGGATAGTGTGCACAAAACTCGTACTCATAGGCAATACCAACCTAGTACAAATGCAACGCTTGCTGAGCCACATTTAGCTAATGTCGTAAAACTATGGCACTTTGTAATTTTCCTGCGTCAATAAATCGATACCACACTCAAGATTCTCGACCCAGTCAATAAAATGATTTACCATTTTCTTGCCAACAAAGGCGCGCCCATGTTGCGGAACGATAGAATCTATATCCAAGGTTCGCACCATTGCCGCCCATAACCGACAAGCCTTGTTTGAGCTCATATAGCGACGATGAAAAGGTAACATGGCATGGAGATGATCATCAAAATCAGTCACAGGCTCAACGGCTAGATCATGGTGCACCAAGGACGCGCCCAAGTCTCCAGAAAACAATATCTTGCTAGTGACATCATAAAACTGAAAATTCCCCTCAGAATGCAGAAAGTGGGCAGGAATCGCCTTAATTACAGCATCACCAAGCCTGATATTCATACCCAAATCAGGAATGCCGATGATGCGATCCTTTGTGTTACCTACACTGCAAAAGTGCGGCAGAAAACGCTCCCAAATAGCAGGCGCCAGCACTTTGCACTCAGTCCCAATTAACCATTTATTAATTGAAGCAACAATATCAGGGTCTTGATGCGAAGCAAAAATGAAATCCAATTTTCGGAAATGAAAATACTTCCCCATGCTAGTCACCAAAGCGTTATAGGTCATGTTGCCACCAGGGTCAATCAGCGCACCATGCCCATTATTCACTATAAGAAATTGGTTTGATTGCACAGCCTCATCTGAAGTATCCGTATCAGACAAATCACTAAACTCAATACATACATGCTTGCCGTTATTAAACAGTTCCGATGCCATCACTTACCCTTGTTTTAAAAATAAAATATCCACCCCTTTGACTTACATAACAGCCAAAGGAGTGGATTTGACTTTTCATCGGTATACGTCAAGCAGACTAGGTTAATCCACACTCACTTATCCACATACCCAAGGGACATTTTTACACCAAAACTATTGCAAGATAATGATACACATCAAACAAAATGTATTTTATTTTGCCAATAAAACTAAATCTGCTTTCAAGTCTTCAATATGTTCCAAACCCACGGCAATTCTTACCAAGCCATCGGTAATGCCTGCGGCAACCCGTGCCTCTGGCGATACTCTGCTATGGGTAGTACTGGCGGGATGCGTAATTGTACTTTTTGCATCACCCAAGTTAGCGGTAATAGAAATTAATTGCGTGGCATCAATCAGCGCCCAAGCCGCCTCTTGGGCTGTCTGCCCTGCTTTTGGTTTTACTTCAAACGTTACAATTCCGCCACCACTCAATTGTTGTCGCATGGCCAAAGCATGCTGTGGGTGTGACACCAATCCTGGATAATGCACGCGTGCCACCTGTGGCTGCGCTTCTAACCAGCCTGCTAAAGCCAATGCATTTTTAGCGTGTGCCTCCATACGTACATGCAGCGTTTCCAGACCTTTCAAAAACACCCAGGCATTGAATGCACTCATAGTGACACCTGCCGTGCGTAAAAAGCCATAAACTGGCTCCATTAAAGCTTTAGAGCCCAGTACTGCACCACCCAAGCATCTGCCTTGCCCATCAATGTATTTAGTCGCTGAGTGAATCACAATATCGGCACCTAGTGCCAATGGCCGCTGTATGGCAGGTGTGCAAAAACAATTATCCACCACTAAATACACCCCTGACTTGTGCGCAATATTAGCCAACAACTGAATATCGCAAACTTCAGTCAGAGGGTTTGAGGGGGTTTCGACAAAAAATAACTTTGTTTTAGCTGTTACTGCCGCTTGCCACTCATCTGGATTAGTCAGTGATACAAAAGTCACTTCCAGCCCCCAGCGTTTCAGAATGTTGCTAAAAAGCTGCACGCTAGTGCCAAAAATGCTGCGCGAGGCCACCACGTGGTCACCTGCCGCGCACAAGCCCATTACACACGCCAGAATCGCCGACATTCCACTGGATGTTGCCACGCACTGCTCTGCGCCTTCAAGGGCTGCAAGTTTGTTTTGAAACATCGTAACTGTAGGATTGGTAAACCTTGAATAAATGTTGCCAGGCTCAGTGCCACCGAATCTTGCAGCAGCTTGAGCCGCACTTTTGAACCTGAAACTTGAATTCAGGAATAATGCTTCCGAGTTCTCACCAAACTCGGTTGATTCACTGCCAGCACGTACGCTTAAAGTTTCTGGGTAATAGGATTGTTCGTTCATTATTAATATCTCAAAATTAATATCTCAAATTTTATGGGCATAAAAAAACCCGTCAAAGTCTTAGCTAAAACGGGTTTTTTTGTTTACTCGCTTTAGCTGTGTTTATAATGCGCCCGCAAGCTGAGTGTGGCTTTGGTTAATGTTAGCAAACTCAAATCAGCGCAAATTTATGTTAGTCCTAAGTTAAAACAGAGTCAAGCATATTCAAAAAACATTCCCCAATAAAAGTGTTACGCGCTTCCCTCTGCTTCCAGCTCGCTTGTGTTAAGCAGGTTTAAATCCAGCTGTGTGATGGAGTTTGCAGGTTTATCATCTTTTTTTCCATCGCCACGGGCTGATTCAATTTTTGCCAAATACGCCTCAGTAATATCACCCGTGACATACTTGCCATCAAAACATGAGCAGTCAAAATCCTTGATATTGGCATTATTGGCTTTAATGCCGTCAATTAACGCGTCTAAATCCTGATAAATTAAGCCATCAGCACCAATTTCCTTACAAATTTCTTCATCAGTACGGCCTGTTGCCAGTAGCTCATCGCGGCTAGGCATATCTATACCATAGACGTTAGGAAACCTTACCGGCGGTGCCGCTGAGGCAAAATATACTTTATTAGCGCCTGCATCACGTGCCATCTGCACAATTTGCTGAGAAGTCGTGCCGCGCACAATCGAGTCATCCACTAACAGTACATTCTTACCTTTAAACTCTATGCCGATAGGATTTAACTTCTGGCGGACTGATTTTTTACGCAAAGCCTGGCCAGGCATAATAAACGTGCGACCAATGTAGCGGTTTTTGATAAAGCCTTCACGGTAATCCAAGCCTAATGCAAGGCCAACCTGAAGCGCACTGGGGCGGCTAGTGTCAGGAATAGGAATCACCACATCTATTTTCTTGTCAGACCATTCACGTTTGATTTTTTCAGCTAGCGTCCGCCCCATATCCAAACGGGTTTGGTAAACAGAAACACCGTCTATGACTGAATCAGGGCGCGCCAGGTAAACGTATTCAAAAATACACGGGTTCAATTTGGCGACATCTGAACATTGACGCGCATATAAATTGCCTTCCATATCAATAAATACCGCTTCGCCAGGCTCAACATCGCGCAACACCTTAAACCCGAGTACATCCAAGGCCACACTTTCAGATGCAACGATATATTCCGTACCTTTTTCAGTCTCGGCCTTGCCTATCACCAATGGTCGAATACCGTTCGGGTCGCGAAACGCAAGCAAACCAAAATTTGCAATCATTGCAACTACAGCATAGGCACCCTTGCAGCGATTATGTACGCCAGTTACTGCATCAAACACCATGTCTGTATTAAGCACAGCATTACGTGAGGTTTTCTCAATTTCATGTGCAAGAACATTGAGCAGCACTTCTGAATCTGAGGTCGTGTTAATGTGCCGCAAATCTTGTTTAAACATCTCAGATTTCAGCTGCTCTGAATTGGTGAGGTTACCATTGTGCCCCAGCACAATACCAAACGGAGAGTTGACATAAAAAGGCTGAGCTTCAGCCGCATTAGAAGAACCAGCAGTAGGATAACGCACATGCGCGATCCCCGCATTGCCAACCAGGTTACGCATGTGACGGGTTTGAAATACATCCTTCACCAACCCGTTATTTTTATGCATAAAGAACGTATTACCATCGCAGGTCACAATCCCCGCAGCATCTTGTCCTCTGTGTTGCAATACCAGTAGCCCATCATACAGCAACTGATTCACTGGGTTTTTACCAACAATACCTACAATTCCACACATGTATCAAACCTTAAATGATAATTTAATTTCGAATAGAATCTTTGCCATAACCATTGCACCTGCTTAAGTCTGCAAAAAAACAAGTCACAATTCTAGTCGTATTTAACACGTTTAGCGATATTTTCAGGCAACCATGGCAGGCAACTGATAACCAGCGCCTCTATAGGTGCACTAAACATAGCATTGCGCCATCTTGCATCTTTGGGCATTTCGGTAAAGCCTGCCAAAAACACCAAAACACAAACAATCAACAAGCCACGCACTACGCCAAACAAGCCCCCTAAAAATCGGTTCAAGCCCCCCAGACCTACTTTCTTAAAAATGGCGGACAGTGCAATTCCTAACAAACTCGCTAACAACAGTGTTGCTAAAAATAATGTCAGAAAACCTGCTAAAACACGCAATGTTTCACTGGGAATATCCACAGGCATCATCGGTAAAATCTGGTCGGTATAGGTTCTCGCTACATAAAATGCAGCCACCCAGCCCACGATAGCAAGTATCTCTCGAACCAAGCCGCGCATCACACTTAAAATAAGCGACAACCCAATGATTGTGAGTACAGTGTAGTCAAAAACCGTCATGACGCAACACAACAACCATGAGTAGCAGTAGCGCAGAGCCTACCGTGAGTGACGCGCTCAATGTAAGCACTTTTACTCATTCAAAATCACAATGCCCGACAAACCAATTTCTTTTATTTTAGCGAGCGCATCCGCAGCCGCCTGTCGTGAACCAAACAGGCCTACCTTAAGGCGGACACCCTCACCTTTGGACGTGGAAACTTTTTCTGTAATAGTAGAGAATCCAGCTTTTTTTAACTGATCTTGCAAGCGTTTAACGTTTGCAGCATCCGAGTAAACGCCAATCTGCACCACAAAATTTTCAGCTATTTTTTTTTGCGTGACGGTGTCAGCTATTTTTCCAGGCGACGCAGAAGATTCTGCTTTTGTTACTTTTTCAGTGACACTCGCAATTTTTTGTTGCGGCTTAGCCGCTTGCTGCTCTTTTTCGGCGATGAGGCTCTCTAGGGTAAGCGCGTTCTCGACCACAGCATCATGAGATATAGGAGCACCACCTTGGTCACTGCCAGTGACATCTTCATGATTGAGGGTAGGGTTATGAGGCGTATCTAATGGCAAAGCCTGCAATGGTTTGGGCATGACGATACTAATCGCTTCCTGCTGGTTTGTAGCCACTCTATCCTGCAATATCTGAGGCAGAATCACCAGCATCAGCAACACTAAAGCAATAGCCCCCACCAAACGACGTCGTGCCCTTTTCTTTAGTGACAAAGCTTGATCTTGCGCTATCTCAGGGGGCATTACTGCTTCCTTATCAATGTAGTTTGGTGGTTAAACAAATACTGCATCACACTTGCCACAGTAAAAAACGAACCGAAGGCGACTATTTTATCATTTTCGTTTCGATGCATACAGGTTTCCTTATCATGTGTAGCCTGAAGATAAGCAGCCTCCACTGAAGAAAAAACTTTAACCTCAGCGGTAGGGGCGGCCTCAGCCAGCGCACTTGCGAGTCGCTCGACCGCAATACCACGCGCATGGTCAATTGCAGCAATATACCAGACATCAATTTCAATCTTAACTGCCTCAATCACACCTTTAATATCCTTGTCAGCCAACATTGAAAATACCGCCAATACTTTAGGTGCCGGCTCAACATTTTGCCTAGATGACGACCAAGCCAATCTTAGGGCATTTAAATTAGCAGCCAGAGCCATTGCGGCATGAGGGTTGTGAGCGACATCCAGTATTAAATCCGCATCATACTCACTTACATAAAAGCGACCTGGCAAAGAGACTTGACGCATCGCCTCTGCGATTGCTTCTGTTTTTACAGGCAATCGCCACTGCAACGCATGCATTGCAGCGACCGCACACGCAGCGTTATTAAGTTGGTAGTCACCTGATAAAGCGGGTAAAGGCAGTGTGTAAATCAGCTTGTCATCAACCCAAAACTCCCATGTTTCACCATGAGATTTAAAATCAAATGCATGGTGGATACATTGCAATTGAGCACCAATTGACTGTGCATGGGCAATCAGGGTGCTCGGGGGGTGACTATCACCACAAATTGCAGGCGTATCTGCACGGTAGACGCCAGCTTTTTCAAATCCAATACTTTCTCTTGTATCCCCTAGAAAATCTTGATGGTCAAGATCCACATTGGTCACAATTGCACAATCTGGATTAAAAGCATTCACCGCATCCAGCCGGCCACCCAGCCCAACCTCCAAAATGGCGATATCAATGTTAAGTTGATTAAAATGCCAGATGGCGGCCAGCGTGCCTACCTCGAAATAAGTCAGTGGAACATCAGCCCCGTGAGAACCAGTTCTCGCCTGATTAATGACCGAGAATGCCTCACAAAGCGCACTATCTGAAGCTTCAGCACCATTCACTCTCACACGTTCGTTGTAGCGTAGTAAATGCGGCGACGTGTAGCAGCCAACCAGATAGCCTGCACACTGATAAGCCTGTGACAACATCGCGCAAGTGGACCCTTTGCCATTTGTGCCAGCGACGGTGATAATTTTAAACTTTGGCGTTAAATCTAACTTTTGGATGATGAGCTGAATGCGATCCAAGCCCATTTCTATCGCACTCGGATGCAGTCGCTCGATATAACTGAGCCATGACGGCAAATCCGCGGGCTCATCTCTAGACATTTCAGGAGATATTTTAGGGTTCGATAGTTCCAGGCCAGGCAATTCAAGCTTAGTCACGTAACAAGACCTTTAATCTAGAAACCACCTAAAAAAGCGCTCTAATCAACGAAATTAATCTATTCAGTTAGGCTGCCACTGGCAAACGCATTAGATTAGCCAGAATAGTCGCTAGACGATCGCGCATTTCACGACGGTCTATAATCATATCAACCGCACCATGCTCCAGCAGGAATTCAGCCCTTTGGAAACCATCGGGCAGTGTTTCACGTACCGTTTGCTCAATCACGCGCGGCCCTGCAAATCCAATGAGTGCCTGTGGTTCTGCCACAATCACATCGCCCAGCATGGCAAAACTTGCAGACACGCCACCCATCGTAGGGTCTGTCAGCACTGAAATATAAGGCAATCCCGCATTGCTAAGTTGGGTCAAAGCCGCACTGGTTTTAGCCATTTGCATCAACGAAAATAAACCCTCTTGCATGCGCGCGCCACCACTGGCAGCAATACAAATGAAGCCCATTTTATTGTCAATCGCCGTTTGCACGCCACGCACGAATCGCTCACCAACCACAGAACCCATGGAGCCGCCCATGTACTTAAATTCAAACACCGCAACGACGACAGGCACTAATTTAATTGAGCCCTGCATAACGATTAATGCATCCTTCTCATTCACCGTCCTTTGTGACTCTTTGATACGGTCAGCATAAGTCTTGCTGTCTTTAAACTTCAAAGGGTCAATTGGCTGTACTTCAGCGCCAATCTCAAACTGCCCCTCTGCATCCAGCAACTGAGCCAAACGTGCACGTGCACCAATACGGTTATGAAAACCGCACTTTGGGCAAACCTCAGCATTGTCTTCAAGATCTTTGCGATAAAGTACAGACTGACATGAAGGACACTTACTCCACAAACCTTCAGGTACTGTTTTTTTATCCGCGCCAACCACACGTTGAATTTTTTGCGGTAATTTATTTAACCAACCCATTTAATTCCCCTTATCCATCTTACGTAACCGCAAACTGACGCTATCTAGCATCTACTGCCGCTTTTAATTCATCCATCAGCACCGCCACATTATCAAACAGATTCTCATCATTTGATGCTTCAATTGCCTGCACCATGCGGCTGCCAACAACCACTGCATCAGCAATCGCTGCTGTCGCTTTTGCTGTGGCAGCATCCCTGATACCAAAACCCACACCTACAGGTAAATTTGTCTGTGTGCGAATGGATTTAACCCTATCAACGACTTCTGTAATATTCAAGTTAGCCGCACCTGTCACACCCTTGAGCGACACATAGTAAACAAATCCGCTTGCCTGCTTCACAATCAAATCCACGCGTGACGGCTCAGTTGTCGGTGACAACAAGAACACAGGGTCAATATTACGGGTGCGCAGTTCCTGAACAAAATTACCACACTCTTCTGGTGGGTAATCCACCGTAATCACGCCATCTACATCAGCAGCCTTTGCTCTATCCGCAAATACCACAGGACCGATCGCCTCTATCGGATTAGCGTAGCCCATTAAAATAATGGGGGTCTTCTGATCTGTCTGGCGGAAGGCTTTCACCATATTCAACACAGCAGTCAAACCCACCTTATGCAACAATGCACGCTCACTGGCGCGCTGAATCACAGGGCCATCTGCCATTGGATCAGAGAATGGCACACCAAGCTCTATCATGTCGGCGCCATGCGCTACCAAAGTATGCATTAATTTAACCGTATGCTGGGGATGCGGGTCACCTGCAGTGATGTAGGGAATCAACGCGGTCTTGCCTTGTTGTTTAAGCGTGTTAAAAGTAGATTGAATGCGCGACATAGTAATTCTTAATTTTTTAAAGTTATAAAGTAATATTTGCCAGTTTAGCCACCGTATTGATGTCTTTATCCCCACGTCCAGATAAATTCACTAATACAACTTGGTCTTGACTCATGGTTTTAGCGAGTTTTTCGGCGTAAGCGAGTGCATGACTGGACTCTAAAGCGGGGATAATGCCTTCAGTGCGGCATAAGTTGTGAAATGCCGCCATAGCCTCATCATCCGTAATGGCCACATATTCCGCCCGTTTGATATCCTTAAGCCAGGCATGCTCAGGACCCACGCCAGGATAATCCAGCCCAGCAGAAACTGAATGTGTTTCGATAATCTGACCATCCGCATCCTGCATCAGGTAAGTACGATTTCCATGCAGCACACCTACAGGACTATTTGCAGTCAGGGGTGCGGCGTGCATGCCCGTTTCAATACCGTGGCCTGCGGCCTCAACGCCAATTAGACGTACATTTGGCACATCAATGTAAGGGTAAAAAATACCCATAGCATTAGAGCCACCGCCAACGCATGCCACAACAGCATCAGGCTGACGCCCTACCATCTCCTGCATTTGTGCTTTAGCCTCAACGCCTATCACTGCCTGAAAATCACGCACCATCATGGGATATGGATGCGGGCCTGCCACAGTGCCAATGATATAAAACGTATTGTGTACATTAGTTACCCAATCGCGCATTGCTTCATTCAGCGCATCTTTCAGTGTTTTTGAGCCACTTTCAACAGGCACGACCGTTGCGCCTAAAAGCTTCATCCTGAAAACATTAGGTGCCTGACGCTTCACGTCTTCAGACCCCATATAAACCACACACTCAAGCCCCAACCTGGCAGCAATCGTAGCCGTAGCCACACCATGCTGACCCGCGCCCGTTTCCGCAATCACACGGGGTTTACCCATGCGTTTTGCCAGCAAAGCTTGACCAATTGTATTGTTAATTTTGTGCGCGCCCGTATGGTTTAAATCTTCACGTTTTAAGTAAATCTGCGCACCGCCCACTTTATCTGACAAGCGCTTGGCATGATAAATTGGGCTGGGACGACCCACAAAATGTTTTAAATCGTATGCAAATTCAGCCAAAAACTCAGGATCATGCCGATACTTCTCATACATTACACGTAGCTCTTCCAAGGCTTCAACCAAAGTCTCTGCCACAAACGTGCCACCAAACTGACCAAAATGCCCACGAGCATCTGGCATGTCATAAAGCTGCATTATTTACTCTCCACTTAAAACCAATTACTCAACTTCATTATTCCGCATAGACCTGCTGCATAAACGCGGCCATTTTAGCTTCGTCTTTAATCCCTTTTGACGACTCAACGCCACCACTCACATCAACGGCATAAGGCTGCACCTGTGAAATTGCCTGTGCAACATTATCAGCATTCAACCCACCTGCCAGTATCACAGGCTTATCCAATGAGGGCGGTATCAACTGCCAATCAAACACCTGCCCCGTGCCGCCAGCCACACCCTCGGTATAAGTGTCCAGTAATAAGGCTTTTGCGGCAGAAAAATCTTTTGCACATTGTACCAAATTTGTATCACTCTTTATGCGAATCGCTTTGATAAATGGCTGCCCATAACTTTCGCAAACTTCTGGTGTTTCATCACCGTGGAACTGGAGCAAATCCAACCGCACGGCTGAAGTCACGGCTTTAACAAAATCAGGGGCTGCATTCACAAACAGACCAACCACACTTACAAAAGCTGGCATTGCCTGCACAATCATCTGTGCCTGCTGCAAAGTCACAGCTCTTGGACTGGGTGCATAAAACACCAAGCCTATTGCATCGGCACCAAGCGCCACTGCCTGCAAGGCATCTTCTGCGCGCGTAATACCACAAATTTTGACCCTAACTCTCACAAAAATTACCTTTTCATCCATCAACCACTACGCAGGCTGTATTGTAACGCTAAACCAGTATTTTCAAGCCTTGCGTGGGCTTTATTGGCAACGCCCATTTTTTATCATATCCCACCCCTGTCAAGTATAAGCCTGCGGGTGAAAAGGTGGGAGGTGACAGTGTACGGTCTTTATTCTGTAGCAATGCTTTAATGTACTCAGGAGGGTGCGCGCCTTTACCAATATAAATCAAAGCACCCACCATATTGCGCACCTGATGCTGCAAAAATGCATTGGCAGAAAAATCAAAGATAAAATAATGATCCACTTTTCTTACATCTACTCTAGTCATGGTGCGTACGGGCGACTTGGCCTGACACTCAGAAGCCCTAAACGCTGAAAAATCATGCTCCCCCAACAAATAACCTGCCGCCTCATACATCGCATCAAAATTTAAAGGTAAATGAAACCAACCTGCCTTGGTCGCCATCAATGCTGGCGCTACTGGCGCATTGTAAAGCAGGTACTGATAGCTACGGCTGAACGCTGAAAATCTGGCATGAAAATCCATATCGACCACACACGACCACTCAACACGTACCGTTGGCGGTAAAAAAGCATTGACGCCACGTACCCAGGCAGAATTTGGCCTAGTCACTCCGGTATCAAAATGCACCACCTGTGTCAGTGCATGAACCCCTGTATCAGTTCTGCCTGCTGCATGCACCCTGACGACATGTCCAGCAATGTTTTTAATCGCTGCTTCGAGTGCATCTTGCACACCACATAGTGAAGGTTGACTCTGCCAGCCACAAAAATGCGCCCCGTCATAGGCCAGCCCCATGGCGATTCTCATACATACTCCAAACTAATCACCACAAGCAAAATCAATGACATCACACACAACACCATATAATCAATGAAAGCCAATGACCGCTCAGGGAAGGCAATCACTTCAGGTGCTTCATTCGCCGCAATATATTGTTCCACATCACCAAAATGATTAAAGTTAAATTTGACAGATTGATTAAGCGCCAAAGTTTCAACATATTTTAGCGTCAGTAGCAACCTGACTGAAAAACGCCTGACATCAAGCCCGAAAATCGCTAGGGGATGTAACGCCATGGTTAAACCTGCCATTAAATCCTCTTTTTGTGTTGAGGCTAGCAACACGCTTAAGGCGGCCAAAGCCACAATGAGCCTTGCAATTTGCATCAAGCCATGCACCACCCCCTCATAAGTGGGAGAGTAATTTACTGGCAGATATGGCAGGAGTTCGCCAGGTGTCAAATAAGCATAAACGACCAATATCGAGACAAAAAGCCAGCGCATTCTTTTTAGTGCGCAGCAAAAATGCGCTGACTGAAAATAAAGTGCGGCCAAAGCCATCGCCAGTGCATAAAGAATCAGCATTTCATGCCGCAAAAAACCAGCAATAAGTAACAGTGTAATAACACTGTAAATTTTCACAAAAGGATGCATACATTCATCGTATTTTATTGTTCAATTTTTACTGTTAATTTAGTCATGTGATGGAAGTTCGACTTCTAAAATATAAAGAGCAAGGGAATAAGGGAAAAAGCACACTTATCCCATTAAGCGCTTATGACCATTAAGCTAACTTGCAAAGCAACAAAAAAGCCGAGCAAAGCTCGGCTTTTTTGTTTTATCTGCTTCAAGCCAAACTTGCGATTAATTGTTCAGCTTTCAAGCGCTGTTGAGGACCACCCTCTTTCAGCACCTCTTCCAAAAGCTCACGTGCACCTTCTTTGTCATCCATATCAATATAAGCCGCAACCAAATCAAGCTTGATATCCACATCCTGATTTTCAGGTACTGCTGTTGAGCCAATATCTATCGCCACGTCTTCGGCCACTTCTTCTGCTAAAGCTTCAGCACCATTATCACCTAAATCAAGACTAATGGATGAAAAATCAAATGCATTTGCCTCAGCTTTATCTGATGCCGACATTTCAAGCACAGGTACTTCATCTTCTTGCGCCAAAGGTAAATCAAATGAAATCTCATCCGTGACATTACTATCACCCAGTGATTCAAATGCCTGTTCTACTTTAGAAATCGCCTCAACCGCTACTGGTTCAGCAGTTGCGGATTCAGTCGAATCCAGATCCAGACTAGGTAATGCCAAGCTAGCCAGCGTATTTTCAGCATTTAATTCGGTTGTTGCTGATGACTGCTCTAGCTCTGCATGATCAACACCTAAGTCATCGCTTGGGAAGTCAATGCTCAACGCGTCAGCAATTTTTGCCTGCTGCTCGTCTAGCGTTTCTGCCGAGACAGTCTCCAGCGCATTGCCTGCGTCCGTACCTAATTCAGATGCGTCACCAGATGTGTCATTTGAAAAGTCGCTGGCCAAATTAAAGTTAAGCGCAGGTGCCGTGTCGGAAAAAGCAGGCGTGCTAGCACCTAAATCTTCGCTATCACCCGCTTCAATTGAGGTAGCCGTTATTGGTGTATCATCAGCCAGGCCGCCTAATGTAAACTCTAACGCCTCCTCATGATTGCTACCGCTATTTGAGTTTGCAACTTCATCTGTTTGAGCATCAATGCTAACTCCTGAAACCAATGGCTCAACAACACTTTCAGCCACAGCCTCATTTTCAGCCACGTCTAAATCAAATACAGAATCAGACTCAACAGACTCAGAAGCCCCAAAACTATCAGTGATCACTGAATGTGCATCTTCGATTTTCTCTTCTGGCTCTGCTAAATCATCACCTAATGAAAAGTCCAATGCATCGTCTTTGGCTAAAGCAACATTAGCAAAATCTGAAATATCCAGTTTAGATGCTTCCTCAGCTGCTAGAGGCAGTGGCGTGTTCGATAGGTTATAGAGTGGATTATCTGGCTCCAACTCAATACCAAGCGCAGCCACTTTAGCCCATGTCTCGTGTTCAGCACCTAGCGTGGTATATAACTCACCTGCAATCGCCTCAAAAGCAGAGATATCTTTACGCCCTGCGTACATTTCCAGCAACTTGAGATGCAACTCATAGCGCTTGGGCTCTTTAACAATTGCATCTTTAAGAATCTCTTCAGCCTGCGCATCACGGCCATAAGCCATATACACTTCTGCCTCAGCGATGGGGTCAACATCATTGGTATCAATCATGCTGCCATCAGCACTTTGTGCAAAATCAGTCAGGAATGATGTATCGGAGTTACTTGAGTTACCAGTGGTGTTGCCAAATACAGTGTTAGCACGTAAGCCCCCAGAGGTGAGGATGCCTCGCTCAAAGCTGTCTAAATCTTTTTTACGTTTATTACGTAAAAATAGCCAGCCCGCAAGCAAAAGCACCAGTGCAGATGAGCCAGCCACTATAGGCAACTCTAAATTATCAAACACGCTATCCAGAAACGATGGTTCAGCTTCAGGCTCTGCTACTTGCGCAGCAGGTGGTGTCTTTTTGGGCGGCTGCGC
Source organism: Methylotenera sp. (assembly GCA_028688575.1). Lineage (GTDB taxonomy): Bacteria > Pseudomonadota > Gammaproteobacteria > Burkholderiales > Methylophilaceae > Methylotenera. Next base: position 57,273 of record JAQTXW010000001.1, read on the forward strand.
TTTAACTTCTTCTGTAGCTTTTGTCACGTCATCAGCTGATTGAGCTGGTGCTGTTTCAGTTGAAGTTTCAGCTGCTGGCGACTCTAGCACTTCTGCAGCATTTTTTTGCAGATCGGTCATTGTCTGGTTTTTTAGTGCCAGCAACTTTTGCATGTCTTCAATTTGCTTTTCTAGCGCATTTGTTCGCTCCTGCGCGTCTTTGAGTGCTTTTTCGCGCGCTGTGGCTTCTTCTTGCAATGCTAAAATTTTGGCATCATATTCAGCAGACCCTGCCGTACCGCTTGCCGCAGCCTCTTTAGCACCAGCAGACAGCTTAACAATATCTTGCGCACCTGATTTAACGGCAGCAGCTTTATCTTCAGCCGTCGTAATCTTGCCGCCTGCAGATTGTTTTTGTTCACTTTCTTCAGCGACTGGTGCCGATTGCACAGTATCCGCAAGCGCATTGCGGTAAGCATTCCAATTACTTGCATGCGCCTTAATGGTTTTTTTAGCCTCTTTTATATCGATGGCTGCAAGCGTATCTTTACTAGGTGCTTTAATTATTTGACCAACTTTAAGCTGGTTAATATTATTGTTGGCAAACGCCTGTTTATTACTTTCATACAAACCAATCAGCATTTGATCAAGACTTACCCCATCAACCTGCAACTCTTTTGCGACAGAGCTTAATGTATCGCCTTTGACAGTGATAAGCTCGCCATTATTATCAGAGGCTGGATTTTGACTACGACTGGTTTGTGTTAAGTTTTGTGAAGAGACTGATGAAACAGAATTTTCTGAGGTAGTGGTCTTAGCTGGTGTAATTTTTACTGGTGCTGCTTGCTCCGCAACGGGCTTGTATTCAGGCGGGTCGAGCAGCAATGTATATTCCCGCAACAAACGGCCTGATGCCCAATCCACCTGAATCAGCATATCAAGGTAGGGGTCGTTGATTGGCTGATTAGAGTGCACTCTTAACACAGGCGCACCATTGGTATTTTTTGCCAATTCGACTTTAATCGTGCTGTGCACACCCAGTCGCGCAATGCCTTGAACCGCATAGGCTTCTTCAGAGGCAATGGCAGCGGTTAAAGAAGAAAGCTCATCAGGAGTCACAGAGAGGAGTTCGATTTCTGCCTTTAAAGGTTCTCCCAAACCTGAATTGACGTTTAGTTTACCTAAACCAGCTGTGTAGCCGATTACAGGCATAAATGCCAGGCAGACCGCGAGTGATATTTGCTTTATTTTTGATTTATGCACATTGCTACCTTTAATCAAACTAAAATTTGCAATATGAAAATAACATCAAATAGTTAGGGATGCAAGCTCATAATGCACATTATATGTAACTGCCGTCTAATCTGGCATTTTTAAAACGGATAAATTTGTTAGCTAAAAACTTAAGTCTGGCCTTATTTTTCTATTAAAATCCGTAACATACGACGCAAGGGCTCTGCCGCACCCCACAATAACTGATCGCCCACAGTAAATGCAGAAAGATACTCCCCACCCATATTTAGTTTGCGCAGTCTACCCACAGGGGTGGTTAAAGTACCTGTTACCGCCGCAGGGGTTAAATCGCGCATACTCGCTTCCCGCTCATTTGGCACCACTTTTGCCCACGGATTCGCCTCAGCCAGCATCTGATTTATTTCATTTAACGGCACATCTTGTTTTAGTTTGAGGGTTAAAGCCTGACTATGGCAGCGCATGGCACCAATGCGTACGCATAGCCCATCGATTAATATCGGGTTGGTGTCGCGTCCTAATATCTTATTGGTTTCAACGCCACCTTTCCACTCCTCTTTACTTTGTCCGTTACCTAGGTCTTTATCAATCCACGGGATCAAACTGCCTGCTAACGGCACGCCAAACTGCGCAGTTGGAAATTTTTCATCACGCAGTGTACCTGCAACTTCTCGGTCAATATCCAATATGGCAGAAGCGGGATCTTTCAGGAAGTCGCTTGCTACACGGTGCGCCTCACCCATCTGATTCAGGAGTTCGCGCATGTTTTGCGCGCCAGCACCTGAGGCTGCCTGATAGGTCATAGCGGTTGCCCACTCCACAAGATCTGCTTTAAATAAGCCATTGAGCGCCATAAGCATGAGTGAAACAGTACAGTTGCCACCCACCCAATTTCTCCCGCCTTGAGTAAGCGCATCTTTGATGACGTGCATATTCACGGGATCAAGAATAATCACTGCGTCTTTTTCCATGCGCAATGTGGAGGCTGCATCAATCCAATGTCCATGCCAGCCAGCGTTGCGCAATTGAGGGAACACTTCAGTGGTGTAATCCCCGCCTTGACAGGACACAATGGCGTCCATTGCTTTTAACGCAGAAATGTCTTTGGCATCGAGCAACGCGGGGGTTTCTTTACCTACATTAGGGCCTTTGCCGCCTACTTGTGAGGTAGTAAAAAACTGAGGCTCGATGAGTGCAAAATCATGCTCTTCCAGCATGCGCTGCATGAGTACAGAACCAACCATACCTCGCCAACCGACAAAACCGACTTTTAACATAATGAATTCTCGAGTTTGATTAATACAAAATTATAAAGCTGCAACTACGGCGTCGCCCATCGCAGAACACCCGACCTTACTGGTGCCTTCTGTCCAAATATCAGCCGTTCTAAAACCTTGTGCTAATGCCTTTTTAACTGCGTTTTCAATACGGCCAGCATTAACTTCATCATTAAAGGTGTAACGCAACATCATGGCGGCTGAAAGGATGGTAGCTAATGGATTTGCCACATCTTTGCCAGCAATATCAGGTGCTGAGCCATGGCTAGGCTCATACATGCCCTTATTGTTTGCATCTAATGACGCTGAAGGCAGCATACCTATTGAACCAGTGAGCATAGAGGCTTCATCTGACAAGATATCACCAAAAATATTGCCTGTGACCATCACGTCAAATTGCTTGGGGGCGCGAATCAATTGCATAGCAGCGTTATCGACATACATATGGCTCAATTCAACCTCTGGATAATCAGTTGAAAGCTCAATCATCACCTGACGCCACAACTCAGTCGTTTCCAACACATTCGCCTTATCGACCGAACACACTTTTTTGTTGCGCTTCATGGCAATCTCAAAAGCCACACGACCAATGCGCTTGATTTCAGACTCGTTATAACGCATGGTGTTGACACCCTCACGCTCGCCGTTTTCAAGCATTGAAATACCACGCGGTTGACCAAAATAAATATCGCCAGTCAACTCACGCACAATCATGATATCCAGCCCTGAAACCACCTCAGGCTTGAGTGTGGAAGCAGAGGCCAGCTCAGGGTACAGTAGTGCTGGACGCAAATTAGCAAACAGGTTTAACTCTTTGCGTATGCGCAGCAAACCTCGTTCAGGGCGCAGATGACGCTCTAATTTGTCATACTTCCAGTCACCTACAGCACCTAACAGCACAGCATCGGCCTCTTGAGCAAGCTTCAGTGTTGCATCAGGCAAGGGGTCGCCAGCAGCCTCATAGCCCGCCCCGCCAATTGGCGCTTCCGTCATTTCCAAATTTAGATTAAGCGCCTTTAATACCTTTACCGCTTGCGTAACAATTTCTGGACCTATGCCATCACCTGGCAGCACTGCAATTTTCATGAACTAACTTTCTTATCTTAACATATTGATTAATAATAATTTAGGCGAACAACCAAGGTTGGGATTTTTGATGCTTTTCTTCAAACGCCTTGATTTTATCTTGATGCTGCATGGTTAAGCCAATGTCATCCAGCCCGTTTAACAGGCAATGCTTGCGAAAGGCATCCACCTCAAACGGGTAAACTTTTCCATCAGGTGTAGTCACAGTCTGTGCGTTTAGATCAACGGCTAACTTGTAGCCATGATTTGCAAATACCTCAGTAAAAAGCGCATCAATGATGTCAGTACTGAGCACTATCGGTAACATGCCATTTTTAAAACAGTTATTAAAGAAAATATCAGCAAAACTCGGTGCCATGATGACTTTAAAGCCATAATCCTCCAATGCCCATGGTGCATGCTCACGGCTGGAACCACAGCCAAAATTTTCTCGGGTGAGCAAAATACTTGCTCCCTGATAACGTGGCTGATTCAGCACAAAACCCTGATTAAGCGGACGATGGGTGTTATCCATGCCAGGCTCACCACGGTCTAGATAGCGCCATTCATCAAAAGCATTCGGTCCAAAACCGCTACGCTTGATTGATTTCAGAAACTGCTTGGGAATGATGGCATCAGTATCCACATTAGCGCGGTCTAGCGGTGCAACCACCCCATTTAATTGCGTAAAAGCTTGCATGTTTATTCTTAACTTTAAATTGGTTTATTTAGTAGATTTTTGAATGGCTTCGCCACCCTTTTCGATATCTTTACCGATCCCTTGAACGGTGTTACATGCTGATAATGATGCAACAACCATCAAAAATAAGAATACTTTCTTCATTGACATATCCCTCTCACAAATACAAAATTAAAAATTTCTAACATCCACAAAATGACCAGCCACCGCCGCTGCTGCAGCCATTTCAGGGCTCACCAAATGCGTACGACCGCCCTGGCCCTGCCGCCCCTCAAAGTTGCGGTTGGATGTTGACGCGCAACGCTCGCCTGGTTCCAATCTATCGGCATTCATCGCCAAACACATTGAGCAACCTGGTTCGCGCCATTCAAATCCCGCCTCAGTGAAAATCTTATCCAGCCCTTCACTTTCAGCCTGGGCTTTTACCAAACCTGAGCCTGGCACCACTAAAGCCAATTTTACATTAGGCGCAATATGCCTACCCTTCGCCACCGCCGCAGCCGCGCGCAAATCTTCAATACGCGAATTGGTGCACGATCCAATAAACACTTTATCAATGGCAATGTCAGCAATCAGCGTATTCGGCGCTAAGTCCATGTAGGCATATGCACGCTCCCAATCTGCGCGTTGCACATCATTTTTAGCAAGATCCAGACTCGGCACTTTACCATCCACGCCCACAACCATCTCAGGCGAAGTACCCCATGTCACCTGTGGTTTAATCTCTTCGGCCTTCAACTCAATCACCGCATCAAACTTAGCGCCATCGTCTGACACCAAAGTGCGCCAGTAAGCCACGGCCAATTCCCACTGCTCAGCCTTAGGCGCAAACGGACGGTCTTTCACGTAACTGATGGTCGTGTCATCAACCGCCACCATCCCTGCACGTGCGCCAGCCTCAATCGCCATATTACATAAGGTCATGCGACCTTCCATGCTTAAACTGCGGATCGCTGAGCCTGCAAACTCCATGGCATAGCCTGTGCCGCCCGCCGTGCCTGTTCTAGCAATAATGGCCAGTGCCACATCTTTAGCCGTTACGCCTTTTTGCAACACGCCCTCTACTCTGACCAGCATCGCTTTAGATTTTTTCTGCACCAGACATTGCGTGGCCATGACGTGCTCAACTTCAGAGGTACCAATCCCGTGTGCCAATGCACCAAACGCGCCGTGCGTACTCGTGTGAGAATCACCACAAACCACCGTCATCCCAGGCAATGTTGCGCCCTGCTCTGGGCCTACTACGTGCACAATGCCCTGGTTTTTATCCATAAATGGAAAGTAGGCTTTCGCACCAAACTGACGAATATTGTCCGTCAATGTTTCAATTTGCAAACGCGCCACAGGGTCAGCGATGCCGGCTAAGCCTTTATCCCAGCCATTGGTCGGGGTGTTGTGGTCGGCTGTTGCCACAATAGAAGAAACTCGCCATGGTTTACGGTGCGCTAAACGCAAACCCTCAAACGCTTGCGGACTCGTGACCTCATGCACCAAATGGCGATCAATATAAATCAATGCCGTGCCATTTTCTTCTGTCACCACATGACTATCAAACAATTTATCGTACAACGTTTTTGCCATAACCATCTCTTTAAGCGCGATTCGCTTTAATCCCTAAAATTACCAAACTGCAACGGAAAGTCCGTCACATTCTTTTTCACAAACGCAATCGCCTCCTGCAGCACATCACGTTTTGCACCGTTCACACGTACAGTATCACCTTGAATACTTGCCTGAACTTTCATGCCAGAATCTTTAATCAACTTAGTAATGCGCTTAGCTAAATCGCTATCAATACCTGCACGCAATTTCATTTCCTGCTTGACTTTGTTACCTGAAATTTTTTGCACATCTTTGTGCTCAAGGCGCTTGGACGAGTCAGGCTCTTTTTTTTCCATCGCTGGCAGCAAAATATCCTTTACTTGATCCAGCTGAAAATCATTATCGCCAAAAATCGTGATAATGCTGTCTTTCTCATTCAACTCCACCTTGGCTGAGCTACCTTTAAAGTCATAGCGATTTGTGATTTGCTTGCCCGCGGTATCTATCGCGTTTTTCAACGCGACCATATCAACTTCGGAGCTAATATCAAAACTAGGCATGTGAACTCCTCATCTATTTAGTGCTTAATCTGGACAAAAATTTAATCAAAGCAGACAACTCAACCTTTGGCGCTCCGCACAAACAACAAAGCTCAAGCCTGCAACATCCGTTGCAATTATTCAAAATGGCAAACGTAGTCTAATGTTTCCACTGTTTCTATATCAAAACTGGAATTACCTGGCACAGTGAATTTTTCACCCGCAGTGTATGTTTTCCAAGCTTCTTCACCTTTAAGCCGCACCTTACATACACCCGTATTAATTTCCATCAACTCAGGTGCTGCCGTATTAAACGTGAGCGTGCTAGGAAAAATCACACCTATCGTGCTGCGTGTACCATTAGGAAACATCACCGTGTGGCTCACACATTTACCATCAAAATAAATATTCGCCTTCTTTTTTACGCTGACATGATCAAATTGTGCCATTTTGCTGCTTCCATATAAATTTCAAAGCCCTATTATCGCAGAAAAAACAGTGCTATCCAAGAAAGACACCTTTGCTGACAATCTGTTTCGAAGAACCTTGCCCGTTAGCACCATCATTGCCAAAAAAATTCGAGGGCAACGCAACATCCTAAAGCAACGAGCCTGCCATACTGAAGGTGACATCTTTTTCAAATGCTTTTTTTCAAGTTGCACTTTATCGAGCTACAGTGCAATATACAAGCCTTAATTGGGAGATTAAACCTATGTCTTGGAAAAACACCAGTTCACGCTATGGCACTTTATCAATTACACTGCATTGGTTGATGTTGATTTTATTGATTGCAGTATATGCCACCATAGAGCTGCGAGAACTTTATCCCAAAGGCAGCGACCCGAGAGAGGCGCTCAAAGCCTGGCATTTCATGTTAGGTTTATCCGTGCTATTACTTGTGAGCATCCGCGTTTATGCAAGGCTTACTTTTATTGAGCCTAAAATCACCCCCGCGCCAAATCCATTACAAAATTTTGCAGCAAAAATAGTGCATTTAGCGCTCTATGGCTTAATGATAGGCATGCCGATACTAGGCTGGAGCCTACTCAGTACAGCAGGCAAGCCTGTGCCATTTTTCGGGCTAGAACTGCCGCCACTGATTGCTGAAAATAAGGCGCTGGCAAAAACACTCAAAGAACTACATCAAACCATAGGTCTAGTTGGTTATTATTTAATCGGCCTACATGCCGCGGCGGCTTTATTTCACCATCACATCATAAAAGATGACACGCTCAGCCGAATTTTACCGCGCCGATAACACAATCAATGAATTAAAAACGTTACTAAACAGCACATTTAAAAGAGGTTTGAATGGCACGCCCAGAAAAGATTCGCTTAGGTGAAGTATTAGTTCAACAAAACCTAATCACTACCCAAGACTTGAGCCAGTCACTAGAGGAGCAAAAACGCACAGGTCGCAAGCTAGGCAAGATTTTTATTGACAATGGCTTAGTCACCGAAACACAGATATCAGAAGCGCTTGCCCAGCAGCTTAAAATCCCCTACATTAATCTCCAGCAGTTTAGTCCTCAAACTGAGTCCATCAACAAACTGCCTGAGGCACAGGCAAGACGTTTTCGCTGTGTAGTGCTGGAAGACAGAGGCTACGCCTATCTTGTTGGCATGGTGGACCCAACCGACCTGTTCGCTTACGACGAGGTGGCCAGACTACTGCGCAAAGATATTGAACTTGCCGTAGTACAGGAAAATGCGCTGCTGCAACTCATAGACCGCAGCTATCGCCGCACGGACGAAATTTCAAGTTTAGCGGTAGAACTCGGGCAGGACTTAGGTGACACCGCCATTGATTTTGCCGCCTTGGGCATCAGCAGTGGCAGTGAAGAAGCGCCTGTCGTCAAATTATTACAGACTATTTTTGAAGATGCCGTCCAGGTGCGTGCTTCAGACATTCATATTGAACCACAGGAAAACAAACTCTATATCCGCTTCAGAATTGATGGTGTCATGCATCTGCAAACGGAAGCTGAGCTTAAAATTGCACCTGCGCTGGTGTTGCGCCTGAAACTAATGTCAGGCCTGGATATCTCAGAAAAACGTCTGCCACAAGATGGCCGCTTTGCGCTAAAAATCAAAAATCAGCCTGTTGATGTGCGTATTTCAAGCATGCCAACGCAATATGGCGAATCAGTCGTAATGCGTTTACTCATTCAGGATGGCGCCAACTTTTCGCTGGAAAAACTAGGCATGCCTCCAGAAATGCTTGAACGATTCCGCAAACTGATTCATCGGCCAAGTGGCATGGTGTTGGTTACAGGGCCTACGGGGAGCGGTAAAACCACAACACTCTATGCCGCACTCAATGAGTTAAACTCAAACGCCAATAAAATCATCACTGTTGAAGACCCTGTTGAATATCGCCTGCCTGGCATTACCCAAGTGCAGGTGAATGAAAAAATAGAACTGGATTTTTCACGTGTTTTACGCTCAGCACTCAGGCAAGACCCCGATGTGATTCTCGTGGGCGAAATGCGCGACCAGGAAACCGCTCAAATCGGCTTAAGAGCGGCCATGACAGGTCACCTGGTACTCTCCACCCTGCACACCAACGACGCCACCAGCACACTGGTCAGAATGATAGACATGGGTGCCCCGCGCTTTATGGTCGCCACTTCCATCTTAGCTGTGATTGCACAGCGCCTGGTAAGAATCATTTGCGACAACTGCAAAGAAAGCTATACACCAGCACCATTTGAGCGCGCATGGCTTGCGCTTGAGCTCAATGATCAAACAGATACACATCAATATGTGCATGGCAAGGGATGCAGCCTATGTAATGGCACTGGCTACCAAGGGCGTATCGGCGTATATGAACTGCTCGAAATGAACAATCAGCTCATTGATGCTGCCAGCCACCACGACCCCAACTACTTCATTAAAATGGGTCGTCAGCACATGGCGGGCAAGACGCTACGCAAAAGCGCTGTGGATTTAGTCATCACCAAGCGCACCACCATTGCCGAAGCCATGCGTATTAGCAACCAATTTGAAGAATAAACAAAATGCCCCAATTCGCATACAAAGGCCGCGACAATCAAGGAAGCCTGGTACAAGGCATCCTTGAAAGCGCCGACTCTAGCAGCGCAGCCTCACAACTTGCCAATCTGAACATCACCCCGATTGAAATCAAGGCAGGCGCGGACATTAACAAAGAGATCTCGATTGAACTTTTTGCCGAAAAAATTGAATCGATCGACATCATGCTGTTTAGCCGACAGATGTACACTTTGCTCAAAGCGGGCATTCCCATCATGAATGCACTGAGCGGCTTGCAGGTATCCACTGAAAACAAAGCTTTTAGTGCAGTGATTGGCAACATCCGCGAGAGTTTAGCCTCTGGACGTGAACTCTCGAGCGCGCTTGCGCAGCACCCTAAGGTATTTTCCAGTTTTTATGTCAGCATGGTGCGCGTGGGTGAAAGTACAGGCTTACTGGACAATGTATTTTTACGGCTATTTGAACACATTGAGTTTGAGCGCTTTATGCGAGATCAAATCAAATCCGCACTGCGCTACCCTACCTTTGTGGTGATCGCCATGGCCGTGGCCATCGTCGTGGTAAACTTATTTGTCATTCCCGCTTTTGCAAAAGTTTTTGAGAGTTTTGGTGCTGAACTCCCACTTATGACAAGGATTTTGCTGAATTTCTCAGGATTTATGCAAGCCACCTGGCCTTACCTGCTTGTCTTGCTCATCGGCGGGGTTTTTTTGTTTCGCACCTACACAGCGAGTGGCGCAGGCAAATACAACTGGGATAGCTTTAAATTACACATTCCGATTGCAGGGAAAATCATACACAAAGGCACCATGGCGCGCTTCGCCAGAAGCTTTGCCTTAGCTAGCAAAAGCGGCGTACCCATTACCAACAGTTTAAAATTAGTCGCACAAACCGCAGACAACGACTATGTTGCGCAGCGCATTGACAACATGCGCGATGGTGTGGAGCGTGGCGAAAGTATTTTACGCACGGCCACCAGCAGCGGTGTATTTAACCCGATTGTGCTGCAAATGATTGCCGTGGGTGAGGAGTCTGGCTCATTAGATGACTTAATGGAAGAAATCGCCGACATGTACCAGCGTGACGTTGAATATGAAATCAAAACCTTGGGTACACAGATTGAACCCATCCTCATTGTGTTTCTGGGAATCATGGTGCTGATTCTGGCCCTGGGCATTTTCTTGCCGATTTGGGACCTGGGCAACATTGCGCTACACAAAGGCTAGCCTACAACAATGCATTTAAGTTCACCCTAAACGGCCTGACATGCACAAACACATGGGTAGAATCCGATTTGATTTTGCAGTCACAGTCAGCATTATTTGCATCATTGCAACATTTTTGCTCCACAGTCTTAGGCAGATGCAAAATGGTGTAGACAAAATGATTCATGACGCAGAACTTAACAACCTGCGACTCAGCCTTGCTGAAAGCTGGGTGCACAGGCAAGTAACCTACCAAACTGTCGATACCAAAAATCTGGTAAACACCAACCCCATGCGCCTAATTAATGAACCGCCTAAAAATTATATCGGTGAAAAAACCACCCGCCCAGTCAACAAATACAAGGTTTGGTATTTTGATATCAATAAAAAAGAGTTAGTATACGTGTATAGTAGCAATGAAGAAGCACGTTATGTATTGGTAAGTCATGTACAAGGCGCAGAAACTTCACCTTTAAGCATAGGTGGTTTAGACTTGCTAACCGCCAGTAACCGTTAATATAGAGGACGCGCATTTTGTGACCGAACCTTGTATCTTGCTAACATTTAAGTTACTTGCAAATATTGACGTAACAGATATTTTTTTACAGTTCAAACACCAGCTTACAAAACTAAATTACAGATAGACACATTTTGAGCTGGATAAATATATCAACATAAGGAATACAACAATGTTAAACAAAGCAAAAGGTTTTACCCTCATTGAGCTAATTGTGGTCATTATTATTTTAGGCATCTTAGCCGCCGTTGCCCTGCCCAGATTCACTAACCTGCAACGGGATGCTCGCATTGCCAAGCTCAATGCAGCCAGGGGCAGCGTTGCTGCAGCTGCTGCTTTGATTCACGCCACTGTACTGGCAAGAAACAATGTGGCAGACACTGTCGCATGCCCTGGTGGCGGTACTGCCAACAACAGCAATGGTGCAACAGGTACTGTATGTACAGAGAATGGCCTTGTTAACCTGGTTAGAGCCTATCCTGATGTCACAGCCGTTGGCGGGTCGGGCATCTTATCTGCCGCAGGCTTAACCACCATATTCAACCCCACATTGGCACAATTGCAGGCAGAGGGTTACAACTACACCGCTTCTGCCACTGTGGCAACCTTTCAGATTCAAGGTGCACCCACACCAGCCAGTTGCCAGTTCACCTATACTGAAGCGCCGATTAATGGTGCCCCTGCAATTTCTGCGGTTGTGACCACAGGCTGTTAATCTATGCCCTTGTCAGCGGCATCTATTGATGCTGCTGGTATTTTTAATGCACTGCACCTTACCATCCGCATGAAACAACCGCATGAGAAAAATTAGCATGTTAAACAGCACCTGTTCATTTTTTTGAACTCGTGCCGATAATTGTAATATGATATGTTTGTGTAATTTCAGATTTCTTAAAGGAGTGTTTATATTATGAAGCAGCAATCGGGTTTTACGCTGGTTGAATTAGTCGTCGTCATTGTAATTTTAGGGATTTTGGCAGCTACGGCATTACCAAGATTTATCAACTTAACTGAAGATGCAAACATTGCCGCAGCCAATGGCATGGCAGGCGGACTACGCTCTGCGGCAGGCGTTGTGCAGGCACGTTTCTTTGCCACTGGCACCAATTCCAGCCCTGTCACCATGGCAGACACATCAACAGTCACTGTAAGCACAACAACAGGCCTGCCTACAGCAGACGCAACAGGCATTGTGGCCGCGATGCAGTCGGTCGATGGCTTCACTGTAACGCACGCCGCAGGCGTATCAACATTTGCTCTTACAAAAACACCCGCTTGCTTGGTCACTTACACCGCAGCAACTGGTGCAGTGAGTACCGCAGCCGTTACAGCAGCCAATTGTTAATCGTTGATGGATTGATCATGCTGACTTAAAATTCAACGTGACATATTCCACCGCAATACCGCAATGAAGCAAGCATCAGGCTTTACTATCGTAGAACTTGTCGCAGTAATTGTGATTACAGGCATCATTGCCGCAATTACTGCGCCTCGTTTTATTGGGCGCGATGCCTTTGATGCACGCGGTGATTTTGGCACTTTATCTTCGGCACTGCGTTATGCTCAAAAAACAGCCATTGCACAACGCACTATCATCTACGCCAACATCAACACGAGTGCACGCACAGTGTGCCTCGGCTACACCAGCAATTGCAGCAGTCCTGTGATAGACCCTGCAACGCAGGCGGCTTATGCCAAAAATCTATCCAACAGCATTACGCTCAGTGCCAGTAGCACCATTATCGGGTTTGATGGCCTAGGCAGACCCAACCCCAACACCACTGCTACATTGACCATCCAGAATGCAGTGATAACCACAGAACCTGCGCGCATCATCACGGTAGAAGCAGAAACAGGCTATGTACACTAATCGCACACATACGCGTGGCGTAACACTGGTTGAACTGGTGGTATTTATTGTGATTATCAGCGTGGCATTAGTTGGCATACTCAAAGTGCTCGAAATCACCAACCGCGGCAGTGCAGACCCGCTGATTCGCAAACAGGCGCTGGCAATTGCCGAGTCACTCCTGCTTGAAATCCAGCAACAGTCTTTTACCTACTGTGACCCCAATGATGCCAACGCAAGTACCGCCACAAGTATCGCAGCATGTGCTGCCACAGCGCAAGACCCCAACCCTGCAGGCACAGGCAACATTGCAGGGCCATTTCCCAACACGGAGAGCCGATACAGCAATACCAACCCATTTGATAACGTAGCAGATTATGGCGGGTTTACCATGCCCAGTGCAGAATGTGCAGGCATATGTCATGCAGGTGACGCCACACCGCTGGCAGGTTTAAACAATTACAGTGCCAGCGTGAGCATCACGCGTGCTGGAGGCGCATTTGCGTTAGCCAATGATGCCGCACTCAAAATTAATGTCACTGTCACGGGGCCAGGCAACACTGAAGTGTCCATTGCAGGTTACAGAGTTCGATATGCGCCCAATAGCTGATTTATCCATCAACACAGCAGGCACTCAGGCAGTTCAACGCATGCAGCGTTATGACACCTCGTCTGTTAATGGTTTTACATTAGTTGAGTTAGTGGTGGTCATCACCATCACGGCGATTCTTGCGGCAGGAGCGGCACTATTTATCGGCAACCCGACCCAATCGTTTTTTGATAGCGAGCGCCGCGCCAATTTAACAGACCGCGCTGACACCGCCTTGCGTCGCATGGCAAGAGACATACGCAACGCCTTGCCTAACAGCGTGCGAACAACTAATAACGGTGCAGACAGCCTATTAGAGTTTGTGCCCGTGATGGGCGCAGGACGCTATCGTGCCAGCATCGGCAACAACGCCGCTGACAACCCGCTAGATTTTACCAATGCGGCAGATAACAGTTTTGATGTGTTGGGTTTTCCGATGACGGTCAGCAGTAATAGTGCGCTCGTGATTTATAACTTAGGCATCCCTGGTGCAGATGTTTACCAAGGTACCAATAGACGCAGCTTGAATAGCGCAAGCAATAGCACAACGCTGAGTTTTACTGGAGGCAACTTTCCGCTGGCCTCGCCTTCTAGCCGATTTTTTGTCACTTCAACCCCCGTGAGTTATGTGTGTGACATGACAAACCGCACCTTGTGGCGCTATAGCGGTTACAACTTTCAGGCGGCACAGCCTGGCAGTGTTGCTGCGTTGGATGCGCTCACTTCAGCAGTGAGGCATCCCCTTGCCAACAATCTTAATGCCTGTGAAATCAACTACGCCAGTGGCGTACTGGAGCGCACTGGCATCGCAACCATTCGACTCAGCATGACAGAAGACAGCGCGCAAGTAACCTTGATGCACCAGATTAATGTGGTGAATTCGCCATGAGAAATCATCACCAACTGCCATTCGCACGTGGTTTTTTACTGCCTGCGGCCATTTTTTTACTGGTGATATTAGCCGCACTTGGGGCTTATGCACTCAATATCAGCAGTGTGCAGCAGGCCACCTCCACTCAGGACGTGCAAGGTAGCCGCGCCTATCAGGCAGCTCATGCAGGCATTGAATGGGGCATTTATCAGGTGCTAGACCCTGGTACGGCTAATTTAGCCGACTGCCCTGCTGCCACCTCGCTTAACATTGACGGGTATAATGTGCTGGTGAACTGCAATCAATCTGCAGATTTTAACGAGCAAGGTACCCAGCGCACGATTCGTGTTTATGAATTAACCTCAACAGCAAGTCGCGGTGTTGCAGGAACCATCAGTTATAGTGAGCGACAATTGCAGTCAACATTAAGCAAATGCCGCGCTACTGATGTTATTCCTGCATACCAGTGCAGTTAATCACGCACCAACATGAAAATAATAATGCGTATCTTTAATCACCAGCTACATAGCCTCATCATTCTTGCGGGTCTGGTTTTTAGCCTGCCAAGCTATGCCTGGTACGATAACAACTGGAATTACCGGGTGCCGATTGAGGTGCCCGCAGGCACACCTGTCAACAGCACAATCACTGTAGATGTCAACTTTGCCGCACTCCTTGCAACATTAGGTGTCGCGGGTACATTGGATATCAATTCGCCTCGCATCGTGCGGCCCAGCGACCTTGCTTTAGCCACCACACAAGAATTTACCGACAGTAGATTTAACAACACAACTGACGCTTTGACGAATGGTCGTGGTGAAGTGCGGTTTTTATTGCAGGATGCAGGCGCCAGTACGTATTTTTTATACTTTGACATCACCGCCAATGGCACCAAACCGATTAATCCACAAACACCCATTAATGGTCACTTTGAGTTTGGAGGCACAGGTACACAAAACCCGCCCGCCTGGACTGCCACAAAAATAAACAATAACTTTGACGCACAAGTCAGGCCGAGCGAAAACCCCAACATATCCGAGCCCAGCGGCACACCGAATACGGTCACGACTATCGGCACACCTTTAACAGGTAATTTCTCTTATCTGCTTGGTTCACGCACCAACACCGAGCCCACCAACGCCTCGCCAGCGGTGACATTAAGACGAACCATCACAGTGCCAGCCACCACACCAGGCAACTTAACCATTCACTACCGTTTAGAAGGATGGGATAGCTCTGACAATGGCGCCAACACCTGGGACTTTCTACGGATTCGACTGATTAACGCATCCACCACTGAAATCGTAGGCCCTACGTTTGGGAACTATGTCACGTTCCCTTTTAGCCCGAATAAAGGTACAGGCCAAATCTCAAATTCTGCATCAGGTTATGGACGCTACAACTTTTGGGACATGAGTAGCAATGGTGTTCATCGCTCGGGAATGACGCTTGCCGCAGGCTCAGCGCCGTGGTTTACGCGCAGCGTTGCTTTAACCCCATTTTCAGGGCAAACCATCACGCTACAAATTACCATGAACATGGCCACCCAATTTAAAAGCTGGGTGCACATAGATGACGTTGAATGGAGTGTCACGACCGCAACACTGGGTCAACCTACCATTAAACCGCAAGTTGACCATATTGAAATATTGCATGCAAGTGGCAATGGTGTAACATGCTCGCCAAGCACACTCACCATTCGCGCCTGTGCTAATGCATCATGCAGCGAGCTTTATACGGGTGAGGTTACAGGCAGTCTAACTGCAACAGGCACTGGCACAGCTAACTGGCAGGATGGCACTGCAGATTTCACGATAGGTAGCAGTGGCTTTGTCACAAAAACCTTACAACTTACCTCTGTCAATACTAATGTTTCTTCAACTTTAGGTACATCCGCAGTAACACCAACGCCCACAGCAGCAACAGCTTGCAATTTTTCAGGATGCTTATTTACTGCAAGCAATGCAGGCTTTTTGTTTGATGTCCCGCATCACGTGGCAGGGTCAATACAGACGGTTACAATCAGTGCCGTGAAAAAAGCAGACAACACCAATGCCTGTCTACCTGGGTTTTCTAATGTAACGCGCACCTTACGCATGACCTGTAACTACATCAACCCTAACACTGGAACGTTGCCAGTGCTGGTCAACACCCGATACTTGAATAATACCAACACGGCGAATAATGCCTGCGCCTCGGCTAACCCTGTAAGCCTAGACTTTAATAACACGGGTACAGCCACTGCAGATATTAGTTACCAAGATGTTGGTAATATGAGCTTAACCATAGCCTATGCAGGCTCAGCCGCTACCAATGATGTGGGTTTATCCATGAATGGCTCAGATACATTTATTGCAGCACCAGCCAGCTTCAGCATTTCAGGAGTAACTGCCGCACCGATTAAAGCGGGTGAAAATTTTAACGCCACGGTTAGCGCCAAAAATGCTGCAAATGTCACCACGCCCAATTTTGGCAAAGAAAGCCCCGCTGAGAATGTTACCTTAACTTTTAGCAAATGCCAGCCAATGGGAGTCAATGCTACTAATGGCAACTTTACTGGCACAGCGGGCGCCTTTACCAATGGCGTTGCGGCGAGCAGCAATCTCAACTGGAGTGAAGTGGGCAACGGTGACCTGAGTGTTCACCTTGCCAGCGCGAGTTATTTAGGTTCTGGCTTCACCGCTTCCGGCAATACGGGCACAGGCGGCACAGCATGCAATGGCGCGGGCAATGTTGGACGTTTTATTCCCCATCATTTCAACACTGTGGTCACCAAGGGCTGTAGCACTGGCGGCTTCACCTATTCTGCGCAGCCTTTTAGCGTGGAAGTCACCGCGGTGAATGCGCTAGGTAATACTACCCTGAATTATGATGGCTCACTCAATACCACGCCCAATTTTGCAAAAACCGTGACTTTGTCCAATGCGGGCAGCACTGCAAATTTCAGCAACCATGTGCTGAATTTGACTGATTTTGCGAGTGGCGTTGGCGTTAAAAACAATGTGACTTACACCAACACAAGCGCACAAACTCCGCCACTCAACATTACCTTACGTGCAACAGATACCGACAACGTCACTTCACTAGGATACACTGAAGGCATTACGGAAATCCGCAGTGGCCGCGTCATGCTGCAAAACGCCTACGGCTCGGAACTGCTGGATTTGCCAATGACAATGGCGGCACAATACTGGAATAACAACGCATGGCTATTCAATGGTAATGACAGCTGTACCACTGGGGTTAATTTAACATTCACTGACCCCAACCTTGCCGATGGACTGGTGCCAGCTGAATCCTGTGTTTGGGACACAGGCAACCCTGGCAGCTCGGGTTTAGGCTGCGGGGCAGCAGGCACGCTGGCCAACCGATTTAGAAAGCCCCCTAACAATGGCCACTTTAACTTGAACCTGCGTGCGCCAGGTGCTGGAAATTCAGGCTCACTTGATGTGACAGCCATTGTGCCAGACTGGCTAAAATTCAATTGGACTGGCACAGGAGTGAGCAACCCAAGCGCACGTGCAACTTTTGGCATTTACAAAACACCGATTATCTATATACGGGAGAATTACTGAGTGTATGAACATCACCGCCAGATAAACCAAGGCAATCAACGTAATTTATATATAAAATTATCTTATATTACAATAAGTTAAACTATACATCTTAATGTGGTATATACTCTTAACACTTTTTAACATTTGGGTCGTGCTAGAATAATCGCATGAAATTGTTTTCAAAACAAAAAAAAACAGGCTGGCTCGTGATAGGCACCGAAAATGCCAGCACGCAGGTTGTGCATGTCATCAAGCAAGCCAAACAAAAGCCTGTGGTTGAAATCGCACAAACTTTTACCGGCACAATTCAAGATGAAGCTGGCTTGCAGGCGATCAATGCCGAGCTTGATTTAAATAGTTTTCATTGTGCCTTACTGTTAAAGCAGGGTGAATATCATATTCTTCAACTGGAAAAACCCAACATTCCAGCCAATGAAATAAAACAGGCAGTGAGCTGGAAAATCAAAGACATGATTGATTATCCTGTAGAGCAAGCCACGATCGACGTGATTGATATCCCTGCCGACCAGACAAAATCAAACCGCCAGTCTTTTGTTTATGCAATTGCGGCACGCAATGAGCGCATTGGCGGTTATATGCAACGCTTTGAAAAACTCGGCAAAAACGGGTTGGAGGTGATTGATATACCAGAAATGGCGCAACGCAACATTGCAGCCTATTTGGAGCAGGAAAATCGCGGCCTGGCACTGTTATCAATCAACGGCAAGGGCTGCCTGCTCACCTTTACCGCAAATCAAGAACTCTACTACGCAAGACAAATTGATTTAAATATAGATGCGTTCACCAGCGATGACAGTGAACAAAAGTCTAACCTTTATGAACGCTTAGGTTTGGAGATTCAGCGCTCACTTGATAACTTTGAGCGCCAATTTCCGCAGCTGACTATTAATCGGCTCGCTTTAGCCCCCTTTGAAGGCAGGGAAGATTTTTATGATTACTTAACTTCCTACCTGTACATTCAGATTGACCGTTTTGAGTTATCTGACATATTTAGTTTTGATGCTGACACCGCACCTAAAAGTTTGGCTGAACAAGCAGCCTTACTACCCGTGCTAGGTGCCGCCTTGCGTGATGAGGCTGCGCGATGAGCCAACAGATCAATTTAATCAATCACAGCCTGATTAAACAACAAGCGTTTTTGACTTTTAAGCGCGCGGTGTTAATCACCCTAGGCTTAATGCTCATCCTCGCCTTGTACACCACCTACGCAGAAAGCAACCTGACACGGCTCACAGCGCAACGCCAGCAGTTGGCAAGTGATTTGAGCCAGGCTCAAACCCAATTAGCAGGGTTGGCAGCCATGCATAAGCCGCATGAAGCAAACCCCTTGCTTATGCTTGAGATTGACCAATTAACAGAAAAGCTCAACTTGCAGCAGCAGGTGCTTGCCACAATTAACAAAAGTGCCAATCGTCCAGAAAATAGCTATGCCGCAATTATGCGCGGTTTTGCACGCCAAACCACTGACGGTTTATGGTTAACAGGTTTTCATTTAGATAGCTTATCCAACCAACTCAGTATCCAGGGCGCTACATTAAAGGCGGATTTAGTCCCAGAGTATATCGTCAAACTAAGCACTGAACCTGCATTTAAAGGCAGGCTGTTTTCTGGACTGAATATCCAGCAACCCCAACTCAACAACCAGACGCATTCACAAGAAAACCCCAGCAACAAAGCCAGCGACGTCCTAGATAGTCAAGATACAGCAGTTACCAGCGCAACACCCGCGTATATTGAGTTTTCACTGATTTCTAACCATGCTGATTCAGCACAAATGGCAACGCATGCTAACACACCCGCATCGAATGTCGTCATACAGAAAGCTGCCACTGGAGATAGATCATGAATGCAGCATTCGGCAATTTATGGCAAATGCTAACCACCAAGTTTGAGGCACTTAACACACGTGAGCGCTGGATGGTATTGGCAGCGTTACTTGCAGTGACTTATGCTGTAATGAATTTATTATTCATAGCCCCACAGGACGCACAACAAAAAAAAATGCTTTCAGAAACTGCCAATGACCAAGCACTCCTCGCCGACTTGCAACAACAGATTCAACTATACGACCATCGCGCCAACTTAGACCCTGATGCTGCCAATAAGCAACGCATTGCCGAATTACAATCTGATTTGCTTGCACTGGACAATGCACTCGAGCAGGCACAAGCTTCACTGATCCAGCCTGAAAAAATGCCAGAACTACTGCGCAGTCTTTTGCAGCGCAATGGCAAATTAAAACTGGTGGCACTTAAAACATTGGCTGTAGAAAACATTGTCCCAAGCCCACCTGCAAGTGAATTAGCAGAGAAAAACCCGGTTGCGGCAGAGTTTTCTGGATATAAACATGGTGTAGAACTCACCATTGAAGGTCGCTATCTGGATCTAATGGATTATGTTGCCGCTTTGGAGAAAACACCCTGGCACCTACTCTGGAGTAAAGCAGAATTATCAGCAAAATATCCTGTTAACCAATTAAAATTAACGGTTTACACACTGAGTTTGGATAAAGCATGGTTAAGCATCTAGCATCAAGCAGCGCTTACACGCAACATTGGCTGTCATTAAAAAGCGTATCTGGCTGCATATTGGTGCTGGGCTTTTTGTTATCGCCATGCGCTTTTTCTGACACATTGAAAGACCCAACACAGCCACCTGCTGCGCTTTACGACCCAACTGGAGCGTATCAGTCTGACGAACTCACAACTGGGCCTATGTTACAATCCATTATCCATGGGGCAAATTATCACGCGGCTATTATTAACGGGCAGAAAGTGCTGGTGGGTCAAAAATTTAATGGTGCGACATTAATCAAGCTCACAACACGTGAAGCTGTGCTGCGCAACCCAGACAAAAGTTTACAAACGCTGGTGCTGGACTTTGCTTTTGATAAGAAATCATCGGCTATTGCACCAGCAGGTAATTTAAAAAAGTCAGGCAGATAATTTTGCTGTCCAGGTTTTTAAAAAAAAACTTAAAAGTAAAAAAATCGTAAACGTTAGCCAAACATAACGAGAATGCTATGCACAACATTGTAATAAAACTATCGCCGTTATTAGTTTGCTTGCTACTTGCAAGCTGCACTGGATTTTCTACCGTGCCAGACCAAAGCACCATGAATACCATTCAAAATGAGTTGGCTATCGCAAGCCAGCCTGCCAGCGCCGCACCCACCCCAGCAGAAGTCAGCGATGCGTTATTACCACCGTTAAAAATTGCATTACCCAAAACAACCGCAAAAAAACTGGAACAGCGCTTTGACCTAGTCATTAACAACGCACCTGCCAACCAAGTGCTCATGGGCATTGTTTCTGGCACGCGCTACAGCATGCTGGTGCACCCAGATATAACGGGGTTAATCTCTGTGAACCTTAAAGATGTCACCGTATTTGAGGCACTAGACGCGTTGCGCACACTTTATGGCTACGAATACAAAGTAGATGGCTCACGTATTTTTATTGAGCCACAATCAATGCAGACCCGTGTCTTTCAGGTGAACTACATTGTAGGGCAACGCCGAGGTTCCTCAGATACACGGGTCACCTCAGGCTCAATCAGCAGCAGCAATAACCAGCAAGGCACTGGCAACACAAACACACAGGTCACCAGCAGCGTCAGTGGCTCAAACAACAGCACAAATCGGCCTCTGACCAGCACCAGCATCACCACCTCATCCAATAATGATTTCTGGCAGGATTTAACAGACTCCCTTAATGGGATTGTCGGTAGTGAAAATGGCCGTCGCATCATTGTCAACCTGCAATCAGGGGTGATTGTGGTACGTGCCATGCCTAATGAAATCCGAAATGTGGAAAGCTTTTTACGCTTAATGCAGGTTTCTATTGAGCGGCAAGTGATCCTTGAAGCAAAAATTATCAACGTACAGCTCAACGACAATTCACAAAGCGGTGTGAATTGGTCAGTCTTTGGCCGCAGTGGCTCAAACACAGGGATCGTTGGCAATCTGAACGCCAACACGCAATTGGCCAATTCAGGGAATGGCAACTTAGTCAGCGGTGATTTGGGTGCTGCAGGCGGCACCTTAATTTCTAATGCTGCAACCACGGCTTTAGGCGGGCCTTTATTTGCGATTGCGTTGCAAGGTGCCAACTTTGCCGCTCTGCTTTCATTTCTGGAAACACAAGGTGATGTGCAGGTGCTATCAAGCCCGAGAATCGCATCGATCAACAATCAGAAAGCTGTACTCAAAGTGGGCACGGATGAGTTTTTTGTCACAGGTATTTCATCCAACACCACCACCTCAGTCGGCGCCACCTCAGTGATACCAGAGGTGACGTTGCAGCCTTTCTTTTCTGGCATCACCCTGGATGTGACCCCGCAAATCGATCGCGATGACAACATTATTCTGCATATGCACCCTTCAATCAGTCAGGTTTCCACAGTGAACAAGCAAGTCACACTTGGCGGCACTACGGGCAATATCAATTTGCCGTTAGCGTCTAGTAATGTCAGCGAAACAGACAGTATCGTGCGCACACGCAATGGCCGTGTCATCGTGATTGGTGGTTTGATGACGGAAAGTACAACGAGCGCAAGATCCAAAGTGCCAGGTTTAGGTGATGTCAAAGGGGTGGGTTCGGCATTCCGTCAGCAGGGCGCAACTAAAAACAAATCTGAATTAGTAATCTTACTCAAAGCTTCTGTCGTGCAAGGCCAGGATAGCTGGGCAAGTGATATATTATCCAGCCAGCAGCGCATTGAAGGCATGCAAAGAACAGCTCCTGCCAGCAGTGATTAAACCTGCATGTATTTAAAGCATTTTGGATTAACTGAGTTACCGTTTAGTATCACACCTGATACTAGCTTTTACTTTGCCTCCAGCAGCTATCAGAATGCACTCAACACACTCATATTCGCCATCAATACTGGTGAGGGGTTTATAAAAATCACAGGCGAGGTCGGCACGGGCAAAACATTACTTTGCCGTAAATTGATGTCTAGCTTGGATGAGAGTTTCAAGATTGCCTACATCCCTAACCCGTATCTTGAACCGCAATCACTGCTCCTGGCATTGGCTGAGGAGTTGGATGTCACTTTATTGCCTGAAGCACAAACAACGCAACATATCCTCCTGAACGCACTGACGCATGCCCTGCTTGACTTTGCAAGAAGCAACATTAAAGTGGTCATCTGTCTGGATGAAGTGCAGGCAATGCCCACAGAAACGCTGGAAGCGCTCAGATTATTAAGCAACCTTGAAACCGAAAAAAGAAAACTGCTGCAAGTAGTTATTTTTGGCCAGCCTGAACTTGAAGACAAGCTTAACCATCCCGCCATACGTCAATTGAAACAAAGAATCACTTTTGATTACCAGCTGGATCAATTAAGCAAAGATGAACTGGGTTATTACGTCAATCACCGTCTAATTATTGCAGGCTACAAAGGAAGTCGCATATTCAGTCCTGCCGCTTTATACTGGCTTTATCATTACTCTAAAGGCATACCGCGGCTAGTGAACATATTGGCGCATAAAGCCATGCTGGCGAGCTTCGGCAAAGGCAAGCATCAAGTGAGTTACCGTGAAGTATTGGCAGCTGCGCGTGATACGAAATCGGTGAATACTAATGCGGGCAACATGCAACTGGGCAAGTTTCTGTTACCAGCTGTTTTGAGTGTCGGCGCATTAATTTTGGTAATTTACGTTAACAATGCTGGCTTTTATTAAACCCAGATTCATCTAGAAAAGATCAAACATGAGTTTAATCAATCAAATGTTAAAAGACCTGGAGCAACGTGGAGCTAGTGCCAACAGCGAGCCGCCACCGATTGCGCTGGCGTCACATGCCTTTATCCCAGAACAAAAATCGCCTGTCGCCAAAATCGTCATCAGCCTACTGGTACTCGGCGCTGCTTTAGCCTATTACCTGCTTTTAATAGCCAACAAACCAGTTACCTCACAACCTGCTCCCATACTCAGCACCGATAACACAGTACAAACTGAAACAGCACGAACAATCTCGGCCCCAGTTGCGCAAGCCCCCGAGCAAATGGAGCCTGCCGAGATGACACCGCCAGATCATGCAGCTTCAAGCGAGCCTGTGATGGCAAACAGGTCAGGTGCCACTATTGAAACCAATACAAAAACAGTGACACCTGCTGTTGCGAACAAAACTAAAGCAGCAGTCAGTGCAGAACTTAAGCCGCAGTTTGAATCCGTGCTTAAATTCAGTACAGACACGGCACTTATTGCTCAAAACAATGGCAACACAGGTAATGACATTGAAGGCAAAACCGTCACCAAAAGCAACCAAAACTCTAAAGCTTCAGCAGAAGTAAATAAAAAAATCCGACCTGAGCAAAGTTCAAATTATCACCTACAGCAAGCTTTGTCTTATTTGCAGCAAGGCCGTGTAGCCGAGTCTATAGAAGCTTTAAACAAGGCGCTTGAGTTAAACGCAGCAAACCATGAAGCAAGGTTAACTTTAGCTAGCATCCTCTTGGATAGCCACCGGCCATCTGAAGTAAAGACTCTTATGAGTAATGGGCTTGCTATCGCACCTGAGCAAAATGAATTTCGCATCGCACTTGCCAGATTGCAACTGGAAAATGGTGAGCAACCCGCCGCACTTCATACGCTGGAACAAGGTAAGACTTATGGTGCCCAGCATGCTGATTTTCAGGCATTTTTAGCCACACTCCAGCAACGCGCATCCAAGCATGACGAGGCAATCAATCACTTCTCAACAGCATTATCTTTAGAGAAAGATACCAGCAGCAATACTGCCAGCAACGCTTTAATTGGCCTAGGGATATCCTTACAGGCAACTGGCAGGCTCAGTGAGGCGAAAACTGCTTTCACACAGGCTCAACAAACAACACAAAACCCAGCGCTACTGCAGTTTGTTGAAATGGAGCTTAAGAAATTAAATCAGCGCTTACAAAATTGAATTTCGCTATTCTTTCAATCCTCAAGTGACCATTATCTAAGATGGATGATGTCACTTTCTCCATTTAAGCAGCAGACTATTGGTCACCACACTCACGCTACTCAATGCCATCGCAGCACCAGCCACCACGGGATTTAAAAAACCCATGGCAGCCAAAGGGATGCCAACCACGTTGTACACAAAAGCCCAAAATAAATTCTGCCTTATTTTTTGATAAGTTCTTTGCGAGATTTCAATGGCCTCTGCCACCAGCGCAGGGTCGCCCCGCATCAATGTGATACCTGAAGTATGCATAGCAACGTCAGTACCGCTGGACATCGCAATCCCCACATCGGCAATTGCAAGGGCGGGGGCATCATTCAAACCATCGCCAACCATAGCCACACGACCGTTATGCTGCTTTAGTTGATGAATGATACTGGCTTTTTCATCGGGCAACACCTGCGCGTAGACTTCTGTAATGCCAAGCTGATTTGCAACTTTAGAGGCACTACCCTGATTGTCGCCAGAAATAAGCACTGCTTTGATGCCAAGCTTGGTTAAGTTAGAAATTGCCTGGGCAGAGGTGGACTTAATTGCATCACCAAAAGCTAAAACAGCTAACAGTTTAGGGGCGAAATTTGGCATGGTACTTTCCCGTGCTAGCCAGGATACACTGTACCCCTCTGCCTGCAATGCCTCTGATTGAGATTTCATTTTCCCTAAGTTCACCCGTAACGCGCTCATCATACGCGTGTTGCCAAGATAGATTTTTTTAGCCTCCACCACGCCAACCACGCCTTGCCCTGGTATGGCCTTGACATCCTGCACTGCTTTGAGTGTCATTTGTTTTTTTTCTGCCGCTTGGCACACCGCTTTTGCCAATGGGTGCTCACTACCCGCCTGCAAACTCGCCGCCAGCAACAGCAACTCATCCAGATCTTGAGGACTGGCGTCGGCCATGATCGAGGCCAGTACAGCCAAATCAGGATGCCCCTCAGTTAACGTGCCAGTTTTATCAAAAGCAACGGTCTTAAGCGCATGCGCGAGTTCCAGCGCCTCGGCATCTTTAATTAAAACGCCCCGCCGCGCGGCCACACCTGTGCCCACCATAATCGCGGTCGGTGTTGCCAAACCTAATGCACATGGGCAGGCAATCACCAGCACGGCCACCGCGTTTAAAATAGCCGCCTGCCAGTCACCTGCAAACACACCCCATCCGAAAAAAGTTATCATGGCAATCACGATGACGACTGGTACAAACACGGCACTCACCTTATCGACCAAGCGTTGTATGGGCGCTTTTTTGGCCTGAGCTGATTCAACTAAACGTACGATGCGAGCCAGCACAGACTCAACCCCCACGGCGACAGTGCTTAACTGCAACAGTCCTTCACCGTTCATTGAGCCGCCCGTCACCCAGTCGCCAGTTTTTTTGGTGACTGGTAAACTTTCCCCTGTAATCAGTGATTCATCCACCTGACTCTCACCTTGCAGAATGCGTGCATCCACAGCAATGCGCTCACCGGGACGCACGATAACTGTATCGCCCACTTTAATCTCAGCTATAGCAAGCTGCACTTCCATGCCATCACGCAGCACATTTGCACTTGATGGTCGTAAGGTATTCAGCGCACGTATCGCCTGCGTGGTCTGCGCTTTGGCACGCCCTTCCAGCCATTTTCCCAACAGCACTAATGTAATGACGATGCTGGCAGTTTCAAAATATAAATGCGTTGAACTTGTATGCGTGGCCGAAAACAACAAATACACACTTAGACCATAAGCAGCTGAAGTGCCAATGGCCACCAGTAAATCCATGTTACCTGTACCAGCCTTTAACGCATGCCAGCCTGCATTATAAAAACGCGCACCCAACCAAAACTGCACAGGGGTTGCCAACAGCCATTGCAGCCAGCCTGGCAATGCATGCTGCATCCCCAGCCACTGTGCCAGCATCATTAAAAATAACGGCAATGAGAGTATGGCAGCCAATATCACCGCCCATAAATCACGGGTATGGCTATTTGAAGCGAGAGATTCACTAGATGAAAGTGCGCTTTCACTTGAATTTAGCAAATGTGCTTGATAACCAGCTAAACTGACCGCAGAAGTGAGTTGTTTGACATCGACTTGAGGTGTCAGTCCAGTGACCTGGGCAGTCTCTAACGCAAGGTTGACCTCAGCGCTTAATACACCAGGTACTTTTAATAATGACTTTTCAACATGGTTGGCGCAGGAAGCACAGGTCATACCGCGAATGGCAAACGACCATGTATGACTTGATTGGCTATTGAGTAATTCAGACATTACGTTTTAATATTTAGATGCTAATTGATGAGCAGTTGATTATAATCCCGCCCATGCTTCATTCACACGATTATATTCACGTGGGTATATAAATAAGGATAACAACTAATGGCAGGTGCCAGCCTTTTAACACTGATTGATGATATCGCAACCATATTGGATGACGTCGCCGTCATGACCAAAATTGCCGCAAAAAAAACAGCGGGCGTTTTAGGTGACGACCTAGCGCTTAACGCACAGCAGGTC
The DNA here is from genome assembly GCA_028688575.1 of Methylotenera sp. Classification (GTDB taxonomy): domain Bacteria; phylum Pseudomonadota; class Gammaproteobacteria; order Burkholderiales; family Methylophilaceae; genus Methylotenera. The sequence goes on from JAQTXW010000001.1 coordinate 84,693, forward strand.
ACTGGGGTCAATGCTGATCGAGAGTTGCCAGTAGTATGGGCGGTTGCCAAGGGCTCTATGGTCAATAAAATGATTTTAGTGCCCTTGGCACTTGTCATTAGTGCATTACTCCCTTGGGCAATCACCCCCTTACTCATGCTTGGCGGCTTGTTTTTATGTTTTGAGGGTGTGGAAAAGCTGTTCCACAAATGGTTTCACTCGGCGAGTGAGCAGGCACACATTGCACCGCATAAAATCGGACAAGACGAGCGCAACGCATTGGAGATAAATGAAAAGGAAAAAATCAAAGGGGCGATTCGTACTGATTTTGTATTATCTGCCGAAATTATTGTCATCACGCTAGGCACCGTGGCGAGCGCCAGCTTTAGCCAGCAAATTGCCGTTTTAACGGGCATTGCCGTCATCATGACCGTTGGGGTGTATGGGTTAGTTGCAGGCATTGTCAAACTGGATGACGGTGGCATTTACCTGACAAAAAGCAAAGGCAGCGACATCATTGCCAAACTTCAAAGGAAACTGGGCTTGATGATACTGGGGTTTGCGCCCTACATGATGAGGACCTTATCCATAGTGGGCACTGCCGCCATGTTTTTGGTGGGTGGTGCCATATTGGCACATGGTAGCCCATCTCTACATCAGCTGATTGAACATACGGGCAACAGTTTAAGTCACGGGTTATTGCAGACAATCACTCCTACCTTGCTCAATGGCGCATTAGGCATTGCGGCAGGCATCGCCACTTTAACGCTGGTGCTAGGCATAAAAAAATTACACGCACAACTAAAAACAAAATGAACTTGATAAACATTCCTGATCTAGTTGGCTATATTGCCGCTTTTTTAACAACGCTGGCGTTTGTTCCACAAGCGCATCACTCGTGGAAGTCCCGTGACTTATCTGGCATATCGCTACCCATGTATAGCCTATTTAGTCTGGGCGTACTGGCATGGCTCATTTATGGATTAATGATACAAAGCTGGCCGATTATTATGGCAAACAGCATTACACTGGGGCTGGCCTGTGTGGTGTTGTTTTTAAAACTTAAACACAAATAATTGAGTATGCAGTTATTGCGATTTTAAAAAGCCAAGTTCAATTAACCCTTTTCGCAAAGCCTCCTCTACCTTTTTATACCCTTGTGCATTAGGGTGTATTGCATCTGATTTCAAACTGTTTTTTGCCAAGACATCAGAGAATATGTCTTCAATCAGTGGCGTGCCTGTTTCTTTAGCTAAAGCGGCATAAAGCTCATGATCGGACAAATTGCCAAAAGCCGCCCCTATTGGGCTAAATTTAGGAATCGCCAATAGCACGGCTTGAATGTGGTGTGTTTTTGCCTGTTGCAAAATCGCCTTTAAGTTATTTTTAGTTTCCGCCTCAGATATCTGTCTTAAAAAATCATTACCGCCAAGCTCCACTATTAACAGATCAATTTTGCTTTCATCAGCATGATAGGTTTCCAGCAAGTCTGGTAAACGCTGCAAGCCATCCGCAGATGTGTTGCCTGGCACACCTGCATTCACCAATTGCCATTGCGTATTGGCAGCAAGCAAGCTGACATAATCTTCACCTTTTGCAGCGCCTGTGCCATAGCTCAGACTATCACCTAACACCAGTACGTTAGCCCCGCTGTGGAGCGCGGAAAACTCGGACTTTGCGCCACACGCCACTAACAGGACAGCCGCACAGAGCAGCCCCAAATGAATCAAGCGTTTGATTAACATTGAGTTTATCGCCTTAATTTATAAACCAGCACATGATCACCTGCAGGAAAGCCAAAAATAGCATTACCCCCTGCAACCACAGCAATATACTGCTCGCCATCCACTTCGTAACTGATCGGTGGTGCATTTACCCCTGCTTCTGCACTCGCTTGCCACAGCTGCTCACCTGTTTTGCTATGATAGGCATTAAATTTACCCTCACCCTCACCCATGAATACCAAATCGCCCCGCGTAGCAAGCACCCCGCCCATGAGCGGCTGCGTTGTTTTGGCCTGCCAGCTTATTTTACCTGTCGTTAAATCAATCGCTGACAACACGCCCCAGCGCGGATCTTGAGTCGGTTCAGAAGATGCGTAGCGGATAGGCGCTAAGCCATCTTTTGCCGGTTCTTCTACCAGTGTATATTTAATCGGCGCATGAATGCCTGCCACGTAAGCTGTCTGCTGCACTTCATCTAAAGCGCTCGGGCTCCAGTTAGAACCTCCCAAAATCCCAGGATACAACACCGTACCTTCTTTGGTGGCTTTAGCAAAAAGATTCTTTTGTGGCACAAACGCTTCAGACTTCATCAGCAGTGCACCTGTCGCCCTGTCATTCACATAATACCAGCCTGTTTTACCCGCCTGCCCGACTGCGGGAATTTTTTTACCCTCCTGCACATAGTCAAACAACACTGGCGGACTTGCTAAATCATAACCCCACACATCATGCGGCACCTGCTGGTAATGCCATTTAATCTTGCCTGACTCTGTATCCAGCGCAACCAGTGAAACGGTATACAGGTTATCTCCAGGCCTGGAGATATCATTCATCTGTGGGGATGGGTTTCCAGTACCAAAAAATAAAGTATTTGTTTGTATATCAATGGCTGGTGTGCTCCATGCTGACCCGCCACCATAACGCCAGGCATCCTGATTGTTTTTAAGATTTGCCTTTTCAGACGCGATATCACGATTAAGCGAAACGCCATCTGAGGTGGTTTCAGCAAATACGCCCTCCCAGCCTTGGGCTGGAATCGTATCAAATTGCCAGACACGCTGACCATTATTCACATCGAATGCTGCCAAAAAGCCTGGTCGGCCATAACGACCATCCACCCCAATCACCGCGCCTAAAGGTGCATCCAATCTGGGCGTGTCCACATGCAGTCCATAACCTACGCCTGTAACGCCCACAATCACCTTGCCACGATAAACAACAGGCGCCATGTTGATGCCAATACCAGTCCCGCCATAGGATTCTTTTTTACTTTTGGCATCATGCCGGCTTAATGAACTGGTATCTTCAGTCAGTGCTGTGTCATCTGCAACATCAGTATCCCAAAGTTTTGCGCCTGTTTTAGCATCCAATGCAATCAGTCTGGCATCTACTGTACCAAAAAAGACTTTACCTTCACTCACTGCAACCCCTCTGTTTGCCGGGCCGCAGCACATCTTCCAACCTGCCTTGCGCGTATGCTGGTAGCGCCACAATTCACTGCCCGTTTTTGCATCAAGTGCCACAACGTGGTTGTAAGGTAAAGACACATACATCACGCCTGCCTTGACTATAGGCGTAGCCTGAAACGTAGCAGATACGCCACTTTTAAAGTGCCAGGCCATTGTAAGATTTTTAACATTTTTCGCATTGATTTGTGTCAGTGGTGACATGCGCTGGTTAGTGTAGTCGCGTCCATAACTTGACCAGTCGCCATTGGCAATTTCCTGCGGATTTGCGGGCAATCCTGAACATGCAGTAATCGTAAGACACGTCAATATCAACAACCCTGTCTTTAAAAATCTTGCATTGACCCATCTGGGCATTATTTGCTGCTTACTCATCATGCTTTCCTTTTTTACACATGGTTAGCGCTTCACCTATTCACTCACAGAACTATACAGATTTGTATACCACATGCCAATATATACATTTTTTAAAGTTAACTCACCATGAAATTCATGATTTTTTCACAGCATAACGCTTAAGGACTTGCTGCGAACATCAGGCCACATTCATCTAAATCTAACGTTTGCAGGATATAAATAAGGACTAGTGGCGATTTTAATACCAGACTTACAGATTTAGGGCGATTTCAGATGTCTAAATTTGTTTTTTCAACAACCAATCCTAACAGGCTATACTAGTGTCGACAAGATAGCACACGATGGAGTAACCTCATGAACAACCGTATTCAGCAACTATTAGCGCAAATCACTGCACTTGAAGATGACTTGCGTAACGCACTTAACGAGCAGCAATCAAGCATTTATTTTCAAATCAAAGGAAAGCGCGTTGAATTTGAAAAATCCATCAAAGAAACACACCGCAAGTTAAAAACCAATTTTTTTCGCTGGCTTATCACCAGCCGACCGCAAAATCTGATTACTGGGCCCATTATCTACGCCATGATTATCCCTTTAGTCGTGACCGATGTATTTATCACCTTTTACCAACTGACCTGTTTTCCGATTTATGGAATTAAAAAAGTACGCAGAGCGGACTACATTATCTTTGACAGACAGCAGCTTCACTATCTGAATTTTATTGAAAAATTTCATTGCACTTATTGCGCCTATGGTACAGGCATGATTGCCTACATCAGCGAAATTGTGGGTAGAACTGAACAATATTTTTGCCCCATCAAGCACGCCAGAAAGATTTTAAGCACACATAGCCGATATCAGCATTTTTTAGAGTTTGGTGATGCAGAAGACTATGAAGCTACACTTGAGCAATATAGAAAAGCTTTAAATAAAGAAGCAGAGTCATAAAGTGACGCATGTGTGCTTGGGCGCGTGTATCATTTGGTACAAATTTCCAGAGAGGATTTTTTATTGAATTTTATGATGTGCCTTTATAGCGCGAGCCGAAAAACTCCATCATTAAAAAGTCCTCCAAACCCGCATTATCTTCAAGTCGTGCTGACTGAGTAACCGAGCGCCCCAAGCGGTGCGATTCCCACTGGAAGTCCCCATCATAATGACTGCGAATTAAAGCAATCATGCGTCTGATCATCACCAGCCTGACATCTTCGCCAATTTGCGCCTGCACCTCAAAATACTGCAAGTTGGCACTACTAAAATCATTAGTCCAACCCCGAAACGAAAAGGTCGCGCTACGCATATTTAAGCTGGTAATTTCAAATATACCATTCGTGCCTACTTTCAAGTTACGCTTAATGCGCTCATCACGTATTTGCTCATCACTGAGGGCACGCTCACGCGCCATCGCCTCTGCATTCTGCCGTGCAGCTTCTGTCGTCCCACCCTGTTTTTGAGCGCGCATCGCCAGCATATACGACTGCATATCAGGATAGTCTTCAGGCCGAATCTCTTTTTCAGGCGTTTTTACCAGAGGCGGTTTCGCCTCGTTCGGTTTGACTAATGTTTCTGGCACACTGAAAGCTGGTTTTTCGCTGGTAATAACTTTTGGCGTCGGAGTCTTTGCCATCACCTTAGGTGGAGGATTTTTAGGTTTTTCCAACTTAGGCACTGGTTTTGGCGGTGGTTCAGCAGGTTTTTGCATCAACTCTTCCTGCAGTTTGCCAAGTGGGATACTCGGCAGCAAACTTACCTGCATGGCGGTTGAAGGCTTTACACGAGGTTCTTCAAGTTTGATACTGGGCGCAAATAATAATATCAATGCATGCAGCAGCAATGAGATTAAAACGGCAATGAGCGTACTGCGGCTTATATGAATGCGGATAAAAAAGTCATCCCTTACAGGCATTGCCGCCGCACCTGACAAAAAATCATCAAAACTGGGTGCTAATACAAGCGGTGCTTTTGTGCGGCTTTGTGACATGGCTATAGCTGCATATCCGCCCAGGCTTTTTCCAGTCGTTTGATTGATATTGGAAATGGCGTTTTAAGCTCTTGTGCAAAAAGTGAAACTCTCAACTCTTCAATAAGCCACCTGAAATCCTGTAATGCAGGGGGAATATCTAAATGTGCGGCATTCAAGGCATTGACTCTATCCTGCCATTTCTGCCAAATTCCTCCCACGCTAGCTGCGTTCTTGCCGTCACGGTCGGGGTTGGCTGGCTGTTTTTCCATTCGTAAACGTAACGCCTTTAAATAACGTGGAACGTGCTGCAAGCGCTCCCACGGCGTCTGGCTTAGACATCCCTTATAAACCAACAAGCCGACTTGCTGATCTAAATCACGTTTTAGCCTATTGACCGTGGCTGGCAACTGCGCCTGCTTTTGCACCAGCAATTGATATTCATTGGCAACCGCCTGCACCTGACGAGCAACGGCGTCTTTTACCGCAGGCAAGCGTGTTCTGGCGCGTTGCTTTAACTTCATAAAATCTTCATTCGAACGTGGCAGGTCATCTTCGCCGATAAATGCACGGTCGGCAATCGCGAGCACCATATCCTCACGTAACTCATCTGCTGACATTACGTTGCGCAATGTCAGCGCGTACTGATTAAAGTTGGGCAGGCTTTTTTCAAGCTGCTTCATTTGTTCTTTCAATTCAAAACGCATTAAGCGACAGACACCTTTACGGTGGCTTCGTTCCGCTTCACGCTCAGTATCAAATAGCTTGACCGAGATACTGTCATCAGCATCTTCCAGTGCAGGGTAACCCGTCACTTTTAATCCATCGCGCTCAAAACTCAGCGTTTGCGGCAAATCTCCAAAATCCCATTGTTTAAGCCCAGTTTTTTCAATATCAGGTGAAGCATTCCTGAAAGTAAGCTGTGCGGCTGAACCCAGTTGTTTTTTTAGCAAGTGCCAGTCACGCCCCATTGCCAGCTCACGCCCTGCATCATCAATGACACTGAAATTCATTAAATGGTGTGCTGGTATATCGGCCAGATCCCAGTCTTCCTTGCTAATTTTCAACGTGGTTTGATGCTGAATGTAAGCGGCTAAGGTTTCCAGTAAAGGTCTAGAGGAGTCATTATCAATATTTTCAAGAAATCCTGTCACAAACTCTGGCACAGGGACGCATACACGGCGGAATGCCTTAGGTAGCGCTTTAATCAGGTAGGTCAGTTTCTCACGTAGCATGCCTGGTACCAACCACTCGGTTTGCACAGGGTTGAGCTGATTCAGCAAAGCAAGCGGCACGGTTGCGGTCACCCCATCTAATACATGTCCAGGTTCGAAACGATACTTCAGGCTAGTTTCCACGCCATCCAACATAATTTTTTCAGGGAACTGCACCGCAGTAATCGCATCAGCTCCGTGGCGCATCAAATCATCGCGCGTTAAATATAATAGCTTGGGATTCAGTTTTTCTGCATCCGCGCGCCATTTCTCAAAACTTGCGGCATTATAAATATCCGTAGGGACCTTAGCATCGTAGAATGCAAATAACTGATGCTCATCCACCAGCACATCCTGACGGCGCGCCTTATGCTCCAACTCTTCAACTTCTGCGATCAGGTGTTCATTAGACTTAAAAAAAGCCGCTTTTGTATCAAACTCACCATTTGCCAGCGCTTCACGTATGAATATCTCACGCGATTCCACAGGATTAATTGGGCCATAATGCACTCGACGCTTAGGAATAATCGTCACACCATACAGACTCACGCGCTCCCACGCGTTGACCATGCCCATTTTCCTATCCCAGCGCGGGTCTGAATAATGGCTATCGGTGAGGCCGCGCGCTAAAGGCTCAATCCAATCTGGCTCTATCTTTGCAACGCCACGCGCGTATAATTTGGCCGTATCCACCAACTCAGCCGCCATCACCCATTTTGGCCGTGTTTTTTTAAGCGTGGAACCAGGCGCAATATAAAAACGAATACCGCGAGCACCTGCGTAAGACTCACTCTCACCATCTTTAAAGCCGATATTGCCTAGCAGACCCGCTAGTAAGGCTTTATGAATCTGCTCGTAACTGGCTTCCTTCTCATTGGGCTTAAATTCCATTTCCGACACGATTTCCAGCAACTGCCCATGTAACTCTCGCCATTCTTTCAGGCGTAAAAATGACAGGAAGTTGGCATGACATTGGTTCAGCAGGTCTTTGTTAGATTTTTTATGCTTAAGTGCATGTTCAAACCAGTCCCACAGCTTGAGATAGCTCATGAAATCAGAGCCCTCACCTGCAAATTTTGCATGTGCATTATCCGCCGCCTCGCGTTTATCCATAGGGCGCTCACGTGGGTCTTGTATGCTCAACACACTCGCGATAATGAGAATTTCATTTAAACAGGCCTCACGTCTGGCCGCCAGAATCATGCGTCCCACGCGTGGGTCCAACGGCAGTTTAGCTAATTGCAATCCTGTTTCTGTAATTTGGCGCTTGCTATCTACTGCACCCAACTCTTGCAAAAGCAGATAACCATCAGCAATCAAGCGCGAAGATGGCGCCTCGATAAACGGAAACTCAGCCACATCTCCCAAACGTAGCGCCGCCATGCGCAATATCACACTGGCCAGTGAACTGCGTAAAATCTCAGGCTCGGTAAACTCTGGCCTGCCGTTAAAATCTTCTTCTGAATAAAGCCGCACGCAAGTGCCATGAGAAACCCGCCCGCAGCGCCCTGCACGCTGCTTGGCCGCTGCCTGGCTGATTTTTTCAATTTGCAACTGCTCCACCTTGGCGCGCGGACTGTAACGATTTACCCGTGCCAGACCTGCATCAATCACATATTTAATGCCTGGCACCGTGAGCGAAGTCTCAGCCACGTTGGTTGCCAGCACAATGCGACGGCTACTATGGCTTTTAAAAATCTTTTGCTGGTCTTCAATCGAAAGCCGCGCAAACAAGGGCAACACTTCAATATGCTTTAGCTTAGCGGAACGCCCCTGATATTTACGCAAATGGTCGGCCACATCGCGAATTTCGCGCTCACCGGGCAGAAACACCAGAATATCGCCGTCACCAAGCCTGAGTAAATCATCGGCTGCGTCCAAAATCGCTTCTTCAATAGCCTCCTCTTCGTCATCCTCTTCCAGCCAACGTGCCTCACTCTTGGCTTTGCGTGCGATACCCAAAATATTTCTGGATGAGATGTTTTCGGAGCCAATCTCTGTATCGTCCTCCAAATCAAACTGTATACACTCAGGGGCTGCTATTTCTTTCGAACGAAAACCAGCTTTACCTAAAGGTCGGTAGCGAATTTCAACGGGATATGTACGACCCGACACTTCAATCACAGGTGCCCCATTAAAATGCTGCGAAAACCTGTCCGCATCAATCGTCGCCGAGGTGACAATGATTTTCAAATCAGGACGTTTCGGCAATAACTGTTTTAAGTAACCCAGCAAGAAATCAATATTCAAGCTGCGCTCATGCGCCTCATCAATAATGATGGTGTCATACGCATTCAGGAACTTATCCCCTTGCGTTTCAGCCAGCAAAATGCCATCGGTCATCAGTTTAATGTAACTGGCTTCGGACAGCCTATCGTTAAACCGCACCTTATACCCCACGACCTCACCCAACGGTGAATGAAGCTCCTGCGCAATGCGTGATGCCACTGAGCGCGCTGCAATACGGCGCGGTTGCGTGTGACCAATCAACCCAGACACACCTCGCCCTAATTCCAAACAAATTTTTGGTAACTGCGTTGTTTTTCCAGAGCCAGTTTCACCGCACACAATCACCACTTGATGCTGATTGATTGCCGCTGAGATTTCATTCTTTTTGCTACTGACTGGCAATTCTTGCGAGTACTCAGGTTGCGGTAAATTCGCCAAACGTGCCTGATATTTAAGTTGAGATCTGTGTATCCTCTGCGAAATATCCTGTAGCGATTTTTCAACTGATTTGTTTTGCTGAGCGAGTGTTTTGGCTTGATTAAGCCTGTTTTTAAGCGGGTAACGGTCAGCCAGCATGCAGGTAGGCAATTGCTGCCATAAGGCATGAATTAACTGAGCTGGCGTATTGGTTTGCGAATGGCTGGACATATCGCCAGCATTTTATCATGCCAGCACGTATTCATTCATATTGAAAAGCTGCAAAACAAGGACTGCCAGCTAACTTGGTAGGGGATGCGAGGCTCGAACTCGCGACAAACGGATTAAGAGTCCGCTGCTCTACCAACTGAGCTAATCCCCCATAGTGGGCGTAATTATGTTGTTATTACTTGAACCTGTCAACTTTGCAGGCAGTAGCAAATAGTATGAAAAATGAGACATCGGCAGAAGTGATGCGTGTTGCATAAAAAGATTTGACAGTCATGCTTGCATGAGAATGAGGCAATTCCTTAAAGGAAACACGGAATAACTGACTACGGTATTCTGTGTTCACAGACACACAGGTCACATAGTTAATATTTCATCACTGAACCATCATTGAACCATCGTTGATTCATGATTGAATCATTGCCGCTTTATCCATTTAAAAATCGCGATTTCATCATTTCTAAATTCAACGTATTCAAAATTTCCTCGATACGTGCTGAGGCATTCTTACGTGGTTGACCTGTATATTTAGCGATAATCAGCTCGTTTTTCATGGAATGCTCCCAGCCCACCAATTCAGTGACGGTAAGGCTGTAACCTGCCGCCTCCAACTGCAAGCACCTCAACACATTGGTGATCTGACTGCCAAATTCACGGGTGTGTATCGGATGACGCCAGATTTCACTTAATGGCGTTTTGCCAAAGCTTTCATTTTTATGCTGCCTCAATACACTGGCCACCTCTGCCTGGCAACATGGCACCAGCACCATATAGCGCGCGTGCTTTTTTAAACCAAACTGAATAGCATCATCAGTGGCTGTGTTGCAGGCATGCAGTGCCGTGACGATATCCACTTGGGCTGGAATCGTATTTGAGCTGATAGACTCCTCTACCGTGAGGTGTTCAAAGCACATACGCGTAAAACCTAATTGCAGCGCGAGTTTCTTGGAACTTTCTACTAACTCAGCACGCGTTTCAATGCCAACGACTTGACCTGCATCAAGCTGCTTTAACAACAAATCGTAGAGAATAAACCCTAGGTAAGACTTGCCAGCACCATGATCGACCAACACAGGGTTATCGTTTTTTGCCAACACTTCGTTAAAAAGCGGTTCAATAAAATTGACCAAGTGATAAACCTGCTTGAGCTTACGCCGGCTATCTTGATTCAGCTTGCCATCTCGGGTCAGTATATGCAG
>JAQTXW010000045.1 GCA_028688575.1 Methylotenera sp.
GACCCACACTGTTGCCGTCATTGGAGGTGGCCCTGCTGGCCTCATGGCAGCAGAGGTGCTGAGTGCACAAGCAATACATGTAGATGTGTATGATGCGATGCCAAGTGTAGGGCGTAAATTCCTGATAGCAGGCAAAGGCGGCATGAATGTCACCCATGCTGAGCCAGCCGCACAATTCATCACCCGATACGGCACTAGGCAAGCGCAGTTGCAACCTCTGCTGCAAGCCTTTAGCGCGGCCAAGCTGCGACATTGGGTACACAATCTTGGCATTGAAACTTTTGTAGGTACATCAGGGCGCGTATTCCCCGCTGACATGAAGGCAGCGCCATTATTACGCGCATGGCTACACAGACTACGAAGCACAGGGGTGCAATTCCATATGCGTCACCGGTGGCTAGGCTGGGATACACAAAAAAACCTAACTTTTGAAACGCCACTTGGTGCCCGCACATCCAAGCCTGATGCAGTCATTCTGGCGCTGGGCGGCGGCAGTTGGGCTAGGCTGGGCTCCGATGGTCAATGGGTAGCACTACTGCAGCAGCAAGGCATTATTGCATCACCGCTTAAGCCTGCAAATTGCGGCTTTAACACACATTGGAGCGAGCACTTTCAATCGCGCTTTGCGGGAACTCCACTAAAAAACATCTCTGTTCAATTTGAAGACACGCACTCCATCACACATGAGAGGCGAGGTGAGCTCATGGTCACCTCTCACGGTGTTGAAGGTAGCCTGATTTACGCCATTTCTGCTATGTTACGTGACAAGATTGGGGCGGACGGACACGCCCTGATTCACTTGGACCTAGCACCCAACAAAGCGCTTAACGAGGTCATTCAGGAGGTCGCCCATCCACGTGGCTCGCGCTCCATGGCAAGTCACCTGCAAAGTCGGCTTAATATCAAAGGCATCAAATCAGGATTGCTGAGAGAGCTAGCGCCTGCAGAAGCTTTTTCTAACCCAGTGCAACTGGGTAACGCCATCAAGTCACTCCCCTTAAAACTCGTTTCCACACGCCCATTAGATGAAGCCATCAGCAGTGCTGGTGGTGTAAGATTTGAAGATTTAAACAGCACGTTAATGCTAAGTCAATTGCCAGGCGTGTTCTGCGCTGGAGAAATGCTGGACTGGGAGGCGCCTACTGGGGGCTATCTGCTTACCGCCTGCCTTGCCAGCGGCTATGCAGCAGGTAAAGGAACACTCGCGTGGCTACAAAAAAATTCGGCGATTTCGTCCTGAGCATCAAACAAACTTTGGCTATTAAGTCATTACCCCGTCTAAAGAACACCCAGCTTCAGCCCAGACTTAAACTGCCGCCTCACCAGTTTCGCCTGTGCGAATCCTGATCACCTGCTCTACCGCACTGACAAAAATCTTACCATCGCCAATTTTACCTGTATGCGCGGCTTTAACAATGGCATCTACTGCAGCATCTACGATGGCAGTCGCAACAATTAACTCCAGTTTCAATTTAGGCAAAAAATCCACCACATACTCAGCCCCACGGTACAACTCTGTATGTCCTTTTTGACGACCGAATCCTTTCACTTCAGTCACTGTCAAGCCATTCACACCAATTTCAGAGAGCGCCTCACGCACCTCATCCAATTTAAACGGCTTGATAATCGCTTCAATTTTTTTCATAACACTCCCTAAAAAAACAAATAATCCAACTTAAAAGTATTGTTGCTTTTGTCATTTAATAGTGCATGACACCCTCACCTCGTCCTGTTCACTCAAAATGGCTCAACGCTCGCTAAACTTAACGGTAATAGGATAGCGCCTGTCTTTACCAAAACCTCGGTCAGTAATACGCACACCAATGGGCGATTGGCGACGTTTATATTCATTACGGTCTATCAGTTTAATCACGCGATTGACATCCGCTAAAGCATAGCCCTTGGCAACGATATCTGCACTGGACAGATCATCTTCAACATAAGCTTCCATAATAGCGTCTAATACGTCATAGGGTGGCAAACTATCTTGATCAAGCTGATTAGGGCGCAGTTCGGCCGAAGGAGGCCTCGTAATAATCCGCTCAGGAATTACTCTGGAAATGCGATTACGATAATGTGCCAGCTTATAAACCAAAGTCTTAGGTACATCTTTTAACAAAGCAAATCCACCTGCCATATCACCATAAAGTGTGCAGTAACCTACAGCCATCTCACTCTTGTTCCCGGTAGTGACCACAATACTGCCAAATTTATTGGAAATTGCCATCAGCAACATACCACGAATGCGTGCCTGCAAGTTTTCTTCTGTGGCATCAAATGGCAAATCGGCAAACTGAGGTTCAAGTACAGCCAGGTAATTATCCAACAACCCCTTAATCGCCAACTCGCTGTATTTCACACCAACTAGCTGCGCCATTTCTCTGGCATCATTAACACTGATGTCTGCGGTAAACTCTGATGGCATCATCACCGCATGCACTTTTTCTGCCCCCAGTGCATCTACCGCTACCGCAAGCGTGAGCGCAGAATCTATACCGCCTGAAAGCCCAAGCACAACACCAGGAAAGCCATTTTTGTTCACATAATCAGCTAAACCCAGCTTTAACGCGCAATACACCGAAGCTTCCAAGGTCAAGGGTTCAGGAGTTACCCCTGGCAAAGGTGTAGCTTGATTGAAATCGACAATCCCTAATTGGGGCTCAAATGCAGATAAAGCATGTGTTAAATCACCTTTTGCATTGAGGACAAACGAAGCTCCATCAAACACCAGTTCATCTTGACCACCCACCAAGTTAACATAAACCATGGGGAGATGATGCTCTGCTACACGCTCACGCAAAACATCCAAACGTGTAAATTGCTTGTTGATATGAAAAGGTGAAGCATTCAGTGCAATTAAAAGTTCTGCACCCGCTATTTTTGCCAACGCCGCAGGGTTGCTTTCCCAGATATCGGCACAAATCAATATGCCAACATTTACGCCCTCATGCATAAAAACCAGAGGTTTCTCACCTGCGTTGAAATAGCGTTTTTCATCAAATACGCCATAATTTGGCAAAGCATGCTTATGATAGGTGGCGATTATTTTGCTATCTTTGAGTATAGAGGCCGCATTAAAACACTGCTGGTTAACTTGATGCGGATGTCCCACAACTGCGGTGATACCAGCTGGCAGCCTTTGGGCTAAACTAGACAGCGCGCGATGATTGGCCTTTAAGAAATCATCACGCAACAGTAAATCTTCTGGTGGATACCCACACAACGCCAGCTCAGGCGTCACCAGTAAGGTCGCACCTTGGGAAAGCGCCTCTAATGCCTGATGAATGATTTTTTCTGAATTACCAACCAGGTCTCCGACAACACTATTAATTTGTGCAATGGCAATTTTCATGGCAATCAATGATTAATTAGTAGCTGCCGCCAGCATCTTTAATCAATTGTATGATTTCTGTCTGCTGGGATTTAAGTGCATACACTAGGGCAGTCAAACCATACTGATCCTTGGCTTTGACATTCGCTTTATGTTCAAGTAACAGCTTAACGAGCTCAGCACTGCCATTGTTGACTGCAATGTGCAGCAATGGCGTACCTTCTGAATCAAGATTATTTGCATTAGCTCCTGAAGTTAATAACAATTTAACCACATCCAGCTTTGATTTTTTGACCGCCCAAGTCAATGCTGTCCATTTAGAAAAATCTTTTTGGTCAACCACTGCGCCACGGCCTAGCAATAACTCAACCACAGGCACGTGCCCTTCACGAGAGGCGATCATTAATGCGGTAACCCCTAAATTATCACGTATCAGCAAATTAGCTTTAGTGTCTAGCAACACCTTAACTGTTGCTAGATCGCCACTTTTAGCAGCATGCATGAGCACCGTCCTGCCATCATCACTCTTAGTGTTGACGTCTGCGCCATGCTTGATTAGCAAATCAACCGATTGCGAGAATCCAGCAGAAGCAGCCAGGCCAAATGCGCTCCAGCCAGCGCCATCTCTAGCAGTAAAATCTGCACCATTAGCCAACAATACTTTAAGCGAAGCTACGTGATTTTTTTTAGCCGCATACATAAGTGCGGTCCACGCATCCCTGTCCTTAGCATTCACGTCTGCACCTTTGGCGATTAATGTTGAGATTACATCTGCCTTATCTTTACGCGCAGCATACATTAAAGCGGTAACCCCCTCCTGATCTTTAAGATTAGGGTTAGCGCCGCTGGCAATCAATGCATCCACCGTCGCCACATCACCTTTTGAAGACGCGGTGAGAAGATAAGCGATATCTTCCATGGCAACAGCGGCATGGTTTGCCACCAAGCCCAGCACTAGTGCAGAAAATAAGCATTTAAACCAAATGGATTTCAGTTTCACTAAATTCACTTTCACTCAGGGCTCACTCTCACTAGGGGTTCACTTTCACTAGGGGCTCACTTTCACCAGGCTCAGCATTAGTCAATTTTTTTCTGTTGTATCGCAGCAAGTACAGCCTCGCCTAGCCCTGCTGGAGAACTTGCAACCACCGCACCCGCAAGCTCAAGCGCACGGATTTTATCTGCCGCCTTACCGCTTCCGCCAGAAATAATAGCCCCCGCGTGCCCCATGCGTTTACCTGCTGGTGCAGTTTGCCCTGCAATGTAAGCTGCAATCGGTTTTCTAACATGGCTTTTAATATATTCTGCCGCAGCCTCTTCATCTGAGCCACCGATTTCACCCACCATGATAATGGCTTCTGTTTCAGGGTCAGCTTCAAACAGTTGCAAACACTCAATAAAGTTAAGCCCTTTAATCGGGTCACCGCCAATGCCCACGCAGGTGCTTTGCCCCAGATTTAAAGCGGTTGTCTGGTGCACTGCCTCATAGGTCAGTGTGCCAGAACGCGACACCACTCCCACCTTGCCGCGCTGATGGATACTGCCTGGCATAATGCCAATTTTACACTCATCGGGCGTAATCACTCCTGGGCAATTGGGGCCAATGAGCTTGGTACCATTGGCTTTTAATGCCGCTTTCACATTGAGCATATCTAATACTGGAATCCCCTCAGTAATACAGATAATCAGTTCAATTCCAGCATCACTTGCCTCTAAAATTGAATCCGCAGCAAATGGTGGCGGCACGTAAATAACACTGGCATTTGCGCCAGTCATATCAACCGCATCGCGCATCGTGTTGAACACTGGCAGATTCAGGTGCAACTGACCGCCCTTGCCTGGCGTGACCCCACCCACCATGTTAGTACCGTAGGCCAGGGCCTGCTCTGAGTGAAACGTGCCTTGCCTGCCAGTAAACCCTTGACAAAGTACTTTGGTATTTTTATTCACTAAGATACTCATGCTGCCACCGCCTTCACTGCCTGTTGCGCAGCATCGGTTAAACCTTCAGCTGAAATAATGTTTAATCCGCTTGTTTGCAACATCTTTTTACCTAAATCCACATTGGTACCTTCTAAACGCACGATAACGGGAATCTGCATGCCGACCTCTTTCACCGCCGCAATAATGCCTTCGGCAATAATGTCGCAACGCATGATGCCGCCGAATATATTCACTAAAATCGCTTTAACATGACTATCCGCCAGAATAATCTTGAATGCCTTAGCAACGGTTTCAGCCGTGGCGCCACCCCCGACATCCAGAAAATTGGCAGGCGTACCGCCATGCAGCTTGATTAAATCCATGGTTGCCATCGCAAGGCCCGCACCGTTCACCATGCAGCCAATATTGCCGTTTAATGCGATGTAATTCAAACCCGCATGATGTGCGATCGCTTCTTTGCTATCTTCCTGACTCCAGTCACGCTGCTCCGCCAATGCTTTTTGACGGTAAAGGGCATTGTCATCCACGCTCATTTTGCAATCTAACGCATAAAGTTTGCCATCCGTTGTCACCACCAGCGGATTAATTTCCAACAAGGCTAAATCGTTTTCCTTAAACAGGCGATATAGCCCTTTTAGCAATCTGCTAAAAACACCAACCTGCTCGCCACTTAAATCCAACTTGAACGCTAAATTACGCGCCTGAAAATCCACCAGGCCATTGAGCGGGTCGCACACTTCCTGCAGGATTTTTTCGGGGCTGGTATGCGCAATCTCTTCGATATCCATCCCCCCTGCAACTGACGCCACCACGACGATACGTTCCAGGGTTCGATCTACCAGCATAGATAAGTAAAGTTCACGTGCAATCGGTAATGTTTCCTCAATCAGCACTTGATTCACTGGCTGACCGTCGGGTGCGTTTTGATACGTTACCAAAGTTTTGCCTAATAACTCACCCGCGACATTCTGCGCTTCAGCAGCTGATTTAACGACCTTCACGCCGCCTGCCTTACCTCGCCCGCCAGCATGCACTTGCGCTTTGACCACCCACGCATCGCTCGCGATTTCCGTTGTCACGGTGGCGGTTTCTTTTGCTACTGCAACCACCTGTCCACGAGGCACTGGAATGCCGTATTTTTGTAGTAATGTCTTGGCTTGATATTCGTGCAAATTCATAAAAAAAACTCTAATTTAAAGGTTATTCACATTTTCTCGCAATTTGACTATTTGTGCCAGTAAAGTAATACATATCGCCCCGTGTATAATGGCTTCTTTTCACAAAAATTATCTTAATATGCGTTTAGTTGTTCAAGGCTCAGCCATTACTCAAGCCCATTTGGCACATATTCACCTGTTATCTAATACCAGCGTGCAATTCACGCAGATTGCAGAGCATGCTTATTACCTGGCTAACCAGTCCCTCGTGCCAGAGGTACATAAGTTCTGTACAGAGCAACACATTGACTGTGCTTATGTACAAGATAAGCAACATATTGAAAATATTGGCCTATGTGTCATGGATATGGATTCCACGCTCATCAGCATTGAGTGCATTGATGAAATTGCCGACATGGTCGGCATTAAGCCGCAGGTGGCGGCAATTACCGAACGTGCGATGCAGGGTGAACTCGATTTCGCACAGAGTTTGCGTGAGCGCGTAGCACTGTTAAAAGGCTTGCAGGAGTCCGACCTGATGCGCGTGCTTAACGAACGCTTGCAACTGAACCCTGGGGCAAAAGAATGGATTGAAACCTGCAAAAAACACAACATCACGACGCTGCTGGTATCTGGTGGCTTCAATTTTTTTGCTGATCGCGTCAAAGCGATGCTAGGACTGGATTATGCTGTGGCTAATAGTTTGGAAATCATCAACGGCAAACTCACAGGGCACATTCTTGGCGATATCGTAGATGCTCAAAGAAAGGCCAGTGAATTAATTAAACTACGCAATCAGCTTGGACTTAGCCAAACGCAAACTATTGCGATTGGCGATGGTGCTAACGACCTGAAAATGATGTCTGTTGCAGGGGTTGGGATCGCCTACCATGCAAAACCGTTAGTGCAAGCGCAAGCCACTTACGCACTGAATCATATTGGGCTAGATGGTGTAGCTAACTTGTTTACCAGCTAATCAGAGTCGTGCCAGTTCTGCTTCGGTAAAACCAGCCTTACGCCTTGCCTCAAAGTTAAATGGCTTACGCAAGGCGGGTGCGTGGTATTGCTGAGCGAGCGCTTCATAGGTAGCTATTGGCTCCAGACCACGCGCATGACATAGCCAGTTAAACCAGGTGTTCCCAATCGCCACATGACCAATCTCATCATGCAGGATAATATCCAGAATATTCGCAGCTTCCAAGTCGCCAATTTGCGCAAACTTGTTACGTAGTGGTGGGCTAGCATCCAGGCCTCGCGCCTCCATTGTTCTTGGCACTAGCGCCATTCTGGCTAGCACATCACCTTGCGTGCGCTCGGCCATCTCCCACAAGCTGTTGTGTCCTGGAAAATCACCATATTGATAACCAAGTGTATGTAAATGCTGACTAAGCAAGGTGAAGTGATAAGCTTCCTCCGCCGCCACTTTTAGCCAGTCAGCGTAATAGTCACGCGGCATGCACGCAAAACGCCAGATAGCATCCAACGCCAGATTAATAGCATTAAATTCAATATGCGCCAATGCATGAATCAAGGCCGCACGGCCTTCATCCGTGCGCATGGAGCGCTTCTCGACCTGCAATGGAGAGACTAACTCAGGTTTGGCTGGACGACCCGGAATATCAGCGGGTACCGCAATACTAATTTCAGCATCCAGCAGAACTTGACCCTCAAGCCAGGCTTGATGCAAATGCGTAACACCTTCAGCTTTGCGTTGCGGATGCATGTTAGCAAGCCATAGCACTGCTGTTTCGCGCAGCTCTATGGCATCTAATGTACAACTGTTGTTACGGCGCATGCTGATTCAATGATTTCAATTAAATTTGATAAATGGCTTGCATCTTCATGCTGTGACTATTGAAACACCTGTGATGCTCATCAGAAACTGGTTTTTTAAATCAAAATCAGTCTATCGCTATAAAATCCAGCTCGCCTGCTTTCATATCGGGGACGAGTAAATATTTTTCATCTTTAGTCATCGCAATATCCGCAGCAGACTGGTAGCCCTCCTTGACCAGACTTACATCCCCCTTCACGTCAACGCTGAACACTTTACCGCTTTTCCAATCGCTTACATACATTGTGCCATTAGAATGATGCACCAAACCATCTGCGCCACCAAAGCCCTCTGCCAGATCGGTCAAAGTCCCAGTTTGCGTATTCAAGCTGTACAAAACACCTGAGGTGAAATCAACATACAGCAATATATTGCCGGTATCATCCGCCAGCAGGCCGTTCGGTGCCATCACCCGCTCATCCTGTTTGCCATCAATCAACAAGGTAACACCGCCATTGGCATCAATTTTATAAATAGCCCCGCCTTTACCCGAGCCCAAAATATCCCCACTATCGCTTACATACAAATTGCCTTGCGGGTCTGCCTCCAGGTCATTCAAAAACTGCGGCGGATGGGCAAAGGCTTCTGGTGCAACGAACACTGACTGCGTGCCGTCTGTGGCAATTTTAATGATTTTGGTTTTATCCGCCACATACAGGTTTTCCCCAATCACCGCCAAGCCTTTTGGGTCATCCAAACCACTGGCAAAAACCGAAGTTTCACCCTGTGCATCGATTAAGGTAATCTGCCCATCGCCATCTTTACCAAATTCGTTGATTTCTGAAATAAAAATACGTCCATCTTGTGTTTGCACCACAGATTCCGGGGTTTTTAACCCTGTGATTTTATTAGTGCTAGCGGGACTTTCCTGCTCTTTTTGGCACCCTAGCATGGTACCGAAAGTGAGCATTAAAGCCAATTTAAGCAATTGATGTATCATGATTTTTTGATTCCTAAAAAGACATGGCGCGAATTTTTGCCGTAGGTAATAAGCTTATCATACTGCATGAAATCGCTTCACCGTTTATATCTTGCATAAAATTTTGCAATGTGACATCGCGCTGCATTTTAGCAAGCGCATGATCAACAGCAAGGGCATAAGCTTTTTGAATCCAAATATCAGCATAAGCCCCTAACATGCCACGTACGTTAGATTTTCCCCGATAGCTTGTCACAAACTCACCTTGTCCCTTATATACATTCACCATAACCTCGCCGTAAAACACTTCCAGTTGCGGGTTATAAAACATTTTTGGCTGTAGCCACAGCAAAACACGGCCTGATGCATTACCGTCACAAAATTCAACATCGCCATATTGCTGGCTAATTTTTTGTCGTGCTTCTGCCTCGACCACTGGCCCCTGATAAAACCAATAATCTTTGTAATAATGCCAGAGCTTAATCGGATTAGTATACTCAACGGGTTGAATATACATGAGCACTTTGGGTTTGTCAGGCGTACTGGCGACTTCATCTGCTTGCACATGCGTTACCAAAACACTCATGAATAACACAAGCAGAGTCTGAATATAATTTCTCATCATTATTGCCTTCCGTTTACAGTTGTTGATATCAGGCTAATTTTAGCGTTGATAATAAATACGATAAATCACATTGCGCTTATCATCTGACGTATAAAGTGCGCCATCCTTACCAACAATTACATCCACTGGCCGCCCCCAAGCCTGATCGCCTTCAAGCCAGCCTGTTGCAAAGTCTTCTTGCGCGACTGGTTTTCCCTCGGCAAACTTGATACGCACTAATTGGTAGCCCGCAGGCTGTTTGCGATTCCATGAACCATGCATTGCCACAATAGCATCTGACTGATATGCGCGAGGCCAGTTGGTTTTATTTAAGAAAGTAATCCCGATAGGCGTGGTGTGCGCACGAAACGTCACCGCTACTGTAGCTACTCCTTTACAAAAATCCGCCTCACCCACAAAATTAGGGTCTTGTATCTGCATGTTACGTTGCACGGGATCTGCCCAGCAATAAGGCCAGCCATAGTGCTTGCCTAGTTCAATCAGGTTGAGATGTTCTGGTGGCAACTCGTCATTCACCAAACCGTTCTTGCTGCCAGAGCGATTATCCGCGCCATTGTTGGTGGCATACATTGCCCCAGTTTCAGGATGCCATGCAAAACCTTGTGCATTGCGTAAACCTCGCGCCCAAATGGCAGATTGCTGATGTCGCCCCAATGTCGTCAACGCGCCTGCGGGCTTGCCGTCTTTGGTATAACGTAGCATGGTGGCACGCAACGGGTCTGCTTCTACGCACACATTGCAGCTTGAGCCAACATTCATGTATAAAAAGCCATCAGCTCCCAATTGAATAGTTTTGAGCGTATGACCGCCCGTCGGCAGATGTGTAATGAAAGGCTGCGGTTTAGACCACTTGCCACGCGTTTTTGTCAGCTTTACCACACCATCCTGGTTTGCGATTAACAATGCCCCGTCAACAAACACTAAGCCATGCGGAGCATTCAAGTTTTCAGCAATCACTTCTACTTTATCGGCAACACCATCCTGATTCATATCGGTCAGCATCAACACCTGATTGCCTCTTGTCGCAGACACATACAAATGCCCATATGCATCCATCGCCATCATTCTGGGGCTAAGCTGCAACCCAGAGTTTTGCACATTCAAGTCTGCAAAGGTTTGGATTTTAAACCCTGGTGGCAACTTGATTTTTGCCAAATCTGGCGTAGAAAAAGCAAGATTTGCATATAAAAAACAAGTCGTTATCACCAGCCATCTTAAGCTATCAATAAAATCAGCGCATAATTTACGCATCAGGCATTTCTCCGCGATTTTGATGTCATCAGGTTAATACATCTGACCATATATTATTTGCCCATGCGGCAGCATAAGCGCCTTCTTTTTCTGAAGGTGCGGGGGAAACACCGCCCCCTTCAGCTGACACCATAATTTTCTTCGCTGCATCATAGCGATACACATTTGCCACATGCATAGCCTCTTTGTCATTAACAAAGCTATAGCAGGTATTGGCAAACACAGGCGCAGAATCTGGCAACCTGCCTTGCATCAGCGCCACTATAGCACTGGCACAAACACGCGCCTGCGAAGTCGCCATATGCGCCGACTTCGGTAAACCAGAAGCCACGCTATCACCTATCACGTGCACATGGGGGGCGCGTTTGGATTCGTAAGTCAAAAAATCCACCTCACACCAAGGGTAATCATCTTCCAGCAACTCTGCGAGCTGGGCAGGCTTGCCTGCGCGCTGCGGCGGAATCACATTTAACACATCCGCTGTGACTTGTTCAAACTCGGTGTGGATTGTCTTGGCAGCCAAGTCCAATTTAACAATGGTACTGTTGGGACGATAATCAATCATCCCTGTGTATAAAGTTGACCATGCTTTGGCAAACAGTCCTTTTTTTGAAACTATCTCAAAATTAGCATCCAGAACAATGATTTTACTTTTAGGCTTGTGTTTTTTAAAGTAGCTTGCAACCTGGCAAACACGCTCATAAGGGCCCGGTGGGCAACGATACGGCACTTTAGGGATGTGCATCACAAATACGCCGCCATCTGCCATGGCTTCTAACTGCTGACGCAAATTCACAGTCTGCCAGCCTGCTTTCCAGGCATGCGGCACCTGCTTTTGTGCATCCAAGCTTGCCAGCGCAGGTAAATCATCATAAATAAAATCAATGCCTGACGCGACAATTAAACGGTCATAGCTTAGCTCACCGCGCCGCATGGTGACTTTTTTCTCGCGAGTGTTCACTGAGATCACTGTATCCTGCACCCAGCTGACACCGTGATTCTTTTTTACCAAGTCATAACCAAATGTGAGGTTATCAATCGACTTACTGCCCCCTAGCACTAAATTACTCATCGGGCATGACACAAATTGGCTTGAAGGCTCAACCACAACCACTTCAATTCCACCCATACTCCACATACGAATATATTTAGCTGCCGTGGTGCCCGCATACCCGCCACCTATCACGACCACACGCCCTTTGGGAGGGGTTTTTCCCATTGCATAGGGGTTAGTTGCCATGAGCAAGGCACTGGCGGCAATGCCCGCTTTAATAAAATCACGCCGATTCATTTCAAACAAATCATTCATGATTCATCACCTTAAATTTCTGAGGAACAGGCGTTACAGCTGCCTCTGTTTTCTGGCTTGAGAAAAACAACGCTAATTGATGAATTTCTTCCAGAGTGAGTCCTTTTGCGTGATGATGCATCACGGTGGACTCTCGCGTTCCCGCTCTAAAATCGAGCAACCTTTGCTCCAGATATTCGCTACTCTCACCAGCCAATGCAACCGCATCAATTACTGATCCAGATATAACCGCATTACCCAAGGTGCCGTGGCAGGCAGCGCAAGAAGCCGCCAGCGTAGCGATATGTGCAGGATGCGCTGAAGTGACAATATCCTCATTGGCCATGCCTAAACTTGGCACAATCACTGAGGATATTAATATAAGACTACGAATAAGGGGTTTCATGATGGAGGCATCTCGAATGGCGACCCCTCATTATATGCAATTACACACTAATTAATGTGACAAAAGTCACTTGTGCAATCAAGCCACGACTACAGGCATTTCTCTTCCTGGCAGCCATCATTTTTCACACCTAATGAAGTGAGTAGTTCCACCATTTGACTGTTGCCCTGATCTTTAATCACGCGAATGATATCCACATCACCGCGCATTTTTCTATTCACATCCGCGCCTTTTTCAGCCAGATACTTCACCATGGCCTCATTGCCATCATAAGCGGCATGCATAAAAGCTGTCCATTTAGTAATAGGATGTGTGTAATTTAAATCTGCGCCTTTTTCAGTAAAATATTTCACCAAATCCAATTGGCCTTTAGCCGCTGACATCAACAAAGGTGACCATCCAACAAAAGGCGTATTTACATCTAAACCTTCATTCATATATTTTTTAACCACTTTCATATTGCCTTCACCAACTGCGCCAGTGAACTCCATATACTCATCGTCGGTTAAATTTTTTGCTGCAAATACACTAAATGAGAGGCTTAAAGCTAAAATCGTTAATATTGTTTTTAAAAAATTCATGCTACTTTTCTCCAGAGTCATTATTTAAAATTTATTTCCATACATTTCAAAAAGTTAATTCTAAGCAATGTATTTTCTTGCATTACGGAACATCCGCAACCATGCACTATCTTCAGCACCGTCACAGCGCATCCAAGTATTCTGGACGTTTCGAATCACACGTTCAGGATGTGGCATCATAATACTAAAACGCCCATCCGTGCTGGTTAATCCAGTAATCCCCTGTGGCGAACCATTGGGGTTGAACGGATAAACCTCGGTCGGTGCCGACGCATGATCGATAAAACGCATGGTCACCAGCTTTTTCTCTAACAACTCATTGACCGCGTTTCTGCCAGAAGGTTCTTGAGAAAATTCAGCAAAACCTTCACCATGCGCAACTGCAATCGGCATTTTACTGCCAGCCATGCCATTAAAGAAAAGTGAAGGGGACGCTAAAACTTCCACCATGCTCAGACGCGCTTCAAACTGCTCTGATTTATTTTTCACAAAATGTGGCCAGTGTGCTGCACCTGGAATCAACTCACGCAGATTACTCATCATCTGGCAGCCATTACATACGCCGAGCGCGAAGCTATCGGCACGATTAAAGAAGGCAGAGAATTCATCACGCGCACGTGCATTAAAGAGAATTGACTTTGCCCAGCCCTCACCCGCACCAAGCACATCGCCATAAGAAAACCCGCCGCAGGCAACAACACCTGCAAAGTCCCTCAATGACACTCGGCCTGAAATGATGTCGCTCATATGCACATCATGTGCGGCAAATCCAGCACGATCGAACGATACTGCCATTTCCACATGACCATTGACCCCTTGCTCTCGCAAAATCGCCATTTTAGGGCGTGCACCAGTTGCAATATAGGGCGCAGCGACATCTTCACCTGGGTTAAAAGTCAACTCAGCAAACATGCCGCGATCATTTACATCCAATAACCGATCATATTCCTGCTGTGCGCTTGCAGGATTATCACGCAGCTTTTGCATTTGGTATGTGGTTTCAGACCACATGCGGTGCAAATTCACACGCGTGTCACTGAACACAATTTGACCATGCTGTTTAATCTCAATCTGGTTAGCATCAACTGGATTACCAATCACATATGCCAAGCCGTTGAACTGTGCTACGACCACAGAGGCATCCTGTGCTGGCACTTGAATCACCGCACCCAGTTCTTCGTTATAAAGCACCTCAACCGCACTACCTTGCAAGCTTGAGATATCAATATTCAAACCGCAATGCCCAGCTAACGCCATCTCTAAAAGCGTGGTAAACAAGCCACCGTCTGAGCGGTCATGGTAGGCCAAAATCTTGCCAGATTTATTTAATTGCTGAATCGTATTAAAGAAATGTTTTAGCTGATTTGCGTCATCCACATCAGGGGCTACATTCCCCACTTCACCATAGACTTGAGCCAGGCTAGAGCCGCCCATGCGGTTTTTACCAGCGCCCAGATCAATGGCAATCAACTTGGATGCTACATTGGTTTGCAATTGTGGCGTTAAAGTCTTGCGTGCATCTGGTGTCGCGGCAAATGCAGTGACCACTAATGAAATAGGCGATGTCACCGCTTTATTGCTACCATCGTCATTCCAAACGGTTTTCATCGACATGGAGTCTTTACCTACCGGAATACTCACACCCAATTGCGGGCACAACTCCATCCCGACTGCTTTTACGGTTTCAAATAACGCAGCATCTTCGCCTGCGTGACCCGCAGGCGCCATCCAGTTGGCAGAAAGCTTCAAATCGCTGATGTCATCAATCAATGCTGCTGCAATATTGGTAATGGACTCGCCAATGGCCATGCGACCTGAAGCTGGCGCATTGATGAGTGCTAACGGGGCTTTTTCGCCAATCGCAAATGCCTCACCTATATAGGTTTCATAGCCAGCCAGCGTCACACCTACATCAGCCACAGGTACCTGCCACGGCCCTACCATTTGCTCACGCGCAACCAAACCCGTCACTGAGCGATCGCCGATGGTAATCAGGAAGGTCTTATCTGCAACACCTGGCAATCTTAATACGCGCGCAGCGGCTTCTTTTAAATCAATTTTACTGGTATCAAAAGCCGGCAACTGTTTAACAATGCTTTTAACATCACGTGTCATTTTTGGCGGCTTACCCAACAACACCGACAAATCCATATCCACGGGTTTATTTTCAAAGTAACTATCAGCCACCGTAAGATGACGCGCTTCAGTCGCATAACCAACCACCGCAAACGGGCAACGTTCACGCTCACAAATCGCCTTGAAACGTGGTAAATCTTCTTTCGCAATCGCCATCACATAACGTTCTTGCGCCTCATTGCTCCACAATTCACGCGGCGACATGCCAGGCTCTTCATTATTCACATCACGCAACTGAAACTCAGCGCCCACGCCAGCATCGTTCACCAGTTCTGGAAATGCATTCGATATGCCGCCTGCGCCCACGTCATGAATACTTAAGATAGGATTATCATCGCCCAACTGCCAGCATCGGTCGATCACCTCCTGTGCGCGACGTTCCAGTTCAGGGTTACCTCGCTGTACAGAGTCAAAATCAAGATTTTCAACGTTGCTCCCTGTATCCATACTTGAGGCTGCTCCGCCCCCCAAGCCAATCAGCATTGCCGGGCCACCCAGTTGAATCAACGCTGCCCCTGCTGGAATCGGGTTCTTTTTGGCGTGTTTTGCCGAGATATTGCCAATGCCGCCTGCCAGCATAATCGGTTTATGATAGCCTCGCACTTCGGTTTTTCTATCGGCACCTTCTGCACTTGGCGCTTCAATCTCCAAAGTACGGAAATACCCTGTAATGTTAGGGCGGCCAAACTCATTGTTATAAGCCGCGCCACCTAGAGGACCGTCCACCATAATTTGCAATGGTGAAGCAATGCGGCCAGGTTTGCCGTAGCTATCTGATTCCCATGGCTGGGTAAAATTCGGGATATTTAAATTTGAAACTGAAAAACCAGTTAGACCTGCTTTAGGTTTAGAGCCACTGCCAGTCGCGCCTTCATCACGAATTTCGCCACCAGCCCCTGTTGCAGCACCTGCAAAAGGTGAAATTGCCGTTGGGTGATTGTGCGTTTCTACTTTCATCAAGAAATGCATGTCTTCTTCAACAAAGCGGTAAGCGCCTGTTGCGTCTGGGTAAAAACGCTTAGTTGACTCCTCTGGCTTTTGCCCAGCCACGATAGAGGCATTATCAGAATAGGCCACCACAGTAGCGCCTGGGTTTAACTTGTGTGTGTTGCGTATCATGCCAAACAGCGACATCTCTTGCTGTGTGCCATCAATCACCCAATCCGCATTGAATATTTTATGGCGGCAGTGTTCAGAGTTAGCCTGTGCAAACATCATCAGCTCAACATCCGTTGGGTTACGCTGCATTTTTATATAGTTATCAAATAGATAATCCACCTCATCTGGCGACAAGGCTAAACCCATCTCATGGTTTGCCTGATTCAAGGCAGCCTTACCTCCTACCAGAATATCTACGGAACTTAAAGGCCTGGGCGTATCAGTATGATATAGCTTGGCTGCATCCTGCATATCGCCAAACACGGACTCAGTCATACGGTCATGAATCAAAGGCAGCAGCAACTGACGCTCGTTCTCCGTCAACACCTCACCATTTTTGGTTTGCACATAGTAGGCAATACCGCGTTCCACACGCTGAATTTCAGGCAAGCCACAGTGCTTTACGATATCCGTCGCGCGTGAAGCCCAAGGAGAAATCGTACCCACACGCGGCAGCACCAAAATCAACTCCCCCGCAGGCTCCTCGGCTTGCAGGCTAGGGCCATAGGTTAAGATCTGTTTGAGCGCACTTTCCTGCTCAGCTGACAAAGCACCATCCACCCAGGAAAAATGCCAAAATTCAGCATAAATATGCCCGATATTAGGGCTAATTTCTCTGAGTTTAGATTGAATTTTTTCAATACGAAAAGGGGATAGCGCAGCACTGCCGCGGAGGCTGATCATTTGAGTGTGGTGTTTAGATTGGCTCATGTAAATTAAGCTAGATATTAATGCGTTAATAAAAACGTAATTTTAACAGATTAGGGGCAATTAAGCCGAATTGCCTCTAGGGAGCACTTAATTAAAATATCTGATTTTCTGTTTCGGCTTATCCCTGCCGAACCAATTTAAAGTTCTAGTACATTTCGGCATGCTTCTGCCATAAACATCGCGATAGACGACCTCGGCCTCCAGCACTGATAAACTATTTCGAACTTTATCTCGAAACTGAACGTACTCAGCATTTTCCACCTCATCCACTTTAAGAACGAGCAATTTCGCCTCTTCGTTAGGCAAAATCGTTACGCCTTTCAACTCCTCATAATAAGTTTCCCATAAAATGGATTGCGGATGAGGAGGCATCCAGTCAATTAAATTGTGCTTAATGACACTACCATTTTTCGCATTAAAGTGCTCTATGGTCATAGGGCCAAGTCCCGCATTCACTATGCGTACTGCAACGCAATCTTCGTAGTCATAAAAACGAATCTGTGCAATTGGCATAAGTGATTTGAAATTATGCCTTCGTTGAAGGTATGCAGTATAAACTGCCAGTAATAAACCAGAAAAACCTGCTAAATCTGCAAGAGAAAATAACATCCTAACTGACCACCTTTTTCTATACTAATAAAAAGCCGCCTTGATGAAGTGTAGCGGAATCAAGGAATATTAAACCTCTGCGCCAGCGAAAGATCCACCACTTAATTTATTTTCCTAGCGTCCCAAATACCTTTTTCAGCAGACTGCTGGCCTGCCCCACAGGGTCTTTACGAATCGCGGCTTCTTCTTTTGCCATCATCAAATAAAGACCATCCAACGCTTTTTGCGTAACGTATTGCTCTAGATTGGCCTGATCTTTTTTGATTAAACCAAATTTACTTCCAGTTTCAGCAAATTTGTTATATTGCTGCGCTAGCTCTACATCAGCTGTGGCTTTTTTGACTATCGGTAAGAATTTATCGGCCATTGGCACTGATGTCGTTTTCTTGAAATACTGCGTTGCTGCATCGTCGCCACCAGTAAGTATGGCTTTAGCATCTGCCACGCTCATTTTTTTGACTGACTCTACCAGCAATGCTTTAGCCTCAGGCACGGCAGCTTCTGCTGCACGGTTCATTCTGAGCACGAGTTCATCGGCCTGCTTCCCCATGCCAAACATGCGCATGGTTTTTTCTGCTTTTTTAAGTGTATCTGGTAAAGGAATTTTAACTTCCTTGTTCCCAAAAAAACCATCGGTAGCGCCAAGCTGACTGACAGCCTTCCCTGCACCTTGAATCAGCGCCTGCTTTAAGCCATCGCTAGCCTCAGCATTGGATAAATCACTCACACTCAATGCATTTGCATAAGTGGAAAATATTAAAAAACTTAGCACACCAATAAAATGTCGCATTTCTCACTCCAGTTACGCGTTTCTAAAGCCATACAAAAAAATAAAACTTAACGCAAGTTTGTGCTATTAAGTTCAAAACAACCACAAATTACGTTAAGTTTCAGTTTACCCGCTTATGCTTCAGGGTTACCACCTAGACTCAGCTTTAACTACCACTCACTTATTAGCTGTAGCATGCCAAATATTTTTCGCATAGTCACTAATCGCACGGTCGCTTGAGAATTTTGCCATATTGGCAACATTCAAGATTGCCATGCGCGTCCATTCATCTTGATTTTGATACAAATGGCCTACCCTATCCTGTGCTTCAATATAGCTGGCGTAATCAGCCAACAGCAAGTATTGGTCGTTATTCAAGAGGTTATCCACGATTGCCTTGTAACGTGTTGGCTCATCAATAGAGAAGTATCCATCAGCTATCATGTCCAATACTTGTTTTAACTCTTTATTGTTGCTGTAGTAATCACGCGGACGATAGCCATTGGCTTTTACTTCAGCAACCTCAGGTGTTGTTAGACCAAAGATAAAGATGTTTTCGTCGCCTACTTCTTCTTTGATTTCAACATTTGCGCCGTCTAAAGTACCGATAGTCAATGCACCATTAAGCGCCATTTTCATGTTACCTGTGCCGCTTGCCTCTGTCCCTGCGGTAGATATCTGCTCGGACAAATCACTGCCTGGGAATAAAATCTCTGCAGCTGAAACTTCATAGTTCGGGTAATACACTACTTTCAGCTGGTCAGCTACTGCGACATCCTCATTCACAATCGCTGCAACATCATTGATTAAACGAATAATCTGTTTTGCCATCCAGTAGCCTGGCGCTGCTTTGCCACCAAAGATAATCGTACGTGGCGTGATGTCTTTGTTACCGTTTCTAATGCGGTTATACAAAGTAATCACATGCAGCACATTGAGCAACTGACGTTTATATTCGTGTATCCGTTTAATCTGCACATCAAACAGGCTGTTCACATTGACCTTCACGCCTGTTTTAGCCTCGATTTTAGCAGCCAAACGCTGCTTATTCTGATGCTTGACGTCTGCAAACGCTTTTCTAAAATCTGCATCATCGGCCAGCGGCGTGATTTTTTTAATTTGCGTGAGATCTTTCTTAAAGCCCGGTCCGATGGCTTTTTCAATAAGACTGGTCAGTGCAGGATTTGCCTGGTTGAGCCAGCGACGCGGCGTAATGCCATTGGTCACATTGGTCATTTTGCCTGGGTAAATACGATCAAAATCTGCAAATAAGTATTGCTTCAACAACTCGCTGTGCAGCGCAGCCACACCATTGACCGTGTGACTCCCCACTACCGCAAGGTGTGCCATACGCACACGACGACCGTTTGACTCATCAATAATCGAAACGCGCTTTAACAGCTCAGCATCTCCAGGGAAGTGGTGATTCACCATATGCAAGAACTCATGGTTAATCTGGTAGATAATTTCTAAATGACGCGGTAACAAGCGGCCAAACAAATCCACAGACCAAGTTTCCAGTGCTTCTGGCATTAATGTGTGGTTGGTATAAGCAAATATCTTACCTACTAACTCCCAGGCAAAGCTCCATGGTAAGTGATGCACGTCTACCAGTTGATACATCATTTCTGCCACACCAATTGAGGGGTGCGTATCGTTTAACTGAATCGCAATTTTCTCAGGGAGCAACTTCCAGTCATCCTGACGATGAATTTCATGTGCACTTAAGAAGCGACGTAAAATATCCTGAATAGAAGCCGAAACAAAGAAATACTGCTGTTTCAGGCGCAACTCTTTACCTAACACCGAAGAGTCATTTGGATATAACACCTTAGAAATATTTTCAGTGGCATTACGCTCCTCAACCGCTTTTTCATAGTTGCCGTCATTAAAATGGCTCAAGTCAAATTCACGCGCCGCTTTAGCCGACCATAAGCGCAAATTATTCACGGTGTCTGTGCCATAACCAGGCACGGGTACATCATAAGCCATGGCAATGACATGCTCGGCATCCACCCAATGCTGCACTTCTTCGCCCTTGTCATTAGGAAACTTCACCACATGCCCATGAAACTTGATGTTATACGTGGCTTCTGGACGCTGGAACTCCCATATATTGCCATAACGCAACCAATTATCCGGATTTTCAACCTGCTGGCCATCTTCAATTGACTGCCTGAACATGCCATATTCATAACGGATACCATAACCTGCGGCAGGGATATCCATTGTGGCCATAGAGTCTAGAAAACAGGCTGCCAATCGGCCCAAGCCACCATTACCAAGCGCAGCGTCTGTTTCAAGTTCCACAGCACTTTCCAAATCGCGGCCATGCGCGGCCATGCCTTGCTTTAACTCATCATTAATACCCAAGTTTAGTGCGGCATTACTGAGCATACGTCCAATTAAAAACTCTAAGGATAAATAATAAACACGTTTCGGATCATCACGATAATAAGACTCTGCTGTTTTAATCCAGCGCTCTACCACATGATCACGC
>JAQTXW010000046.1:0-11872 GCA_028688575.1 Methylotenera sp.
ATTCAATGGTATCCGGGCCACATGACCCAGGCGCGCAAAAAAGCCGAAGAGACTATGGAGCATACCGACATGGTGATTGAAGTACTGGATGCCCGCGTGCCTGCAGCCAGCCATAACCCGATGATTGACGAAATGCGCCTGTTTCGCCAGCGCCCACAGCTTAAGATTTTAAACAAGGCAGATTTGGCCGACCCTGCTGTGACGCAAGCCTGGCTAAACTACTTTAACGCTCAACCCAACACCAAAGCCGTTGCCTTATCATGCAAAAAAGCTGGGGATGCAAAAAAGATTCCAGCGCTTTGCCGCAAGATTACCCCGCATCGAGGCACGCACCTTAAACCTCTGCGCATGATGATCATGGGCATTCCTAATGTTGGCAAATCCACCCTGATGAATGCCCTACTCAACCGCCGCATTGCCAAGGTTGGTGACGAGCCAGCCGTAACCAAAAGCCAGCAGCGCTTTGATATTGACGACACCATGAGCATTACCGACACCCCAGGCATGATGTGGCCAAAAATCGCTTACGAATCAGATGGCTACATGCTGGCTGCAAGTCATGCGATTGGCCGCAATGCGGTGATTGATGAAGATGTAGCCGTGTTTCTGGCTGATAACCTGTTAAAAAGCTACCCGTCTCTACTGAATGCGCGCTATAAGCTGGACGTGATGAAAATCGACGTAACAGCAATTGACGGTGTCGACCTGTTAGAAGCGATTGCAAAACGCCGCTCCTACAAACGCCATGATGGCCTGTGGGACATGGAAAAAACCGCGGTTGCTTTTCTCACAGATTATCGCAGCGGTGCTATTGGCCGAGTGAGTCTAGAAACCCCAGAATCCAGAGCTGAAATGGTGGCAAATAATGCGGCTGTTGTAACCTCGGATAACAATGAAAGTCAAAATTAGTCTCAGATAAACTAAAAATACACCCAGATAATATCTGACAACAAAAAATTTCATGCTTTCTAGAAATCACATCCACATGAAAGCCAATATGTGAAAACTGCAAGCACTTCAATACGTGAAATTTTATCTGTGTTTATCTGCGTACATCTGTGGCAAAAAATAAAATACAAAAATGCTTAACTCAATGAATGCGCCTCAGCGTGAGGCAGTGAAATATTTAGATGGCCCACTACTCGTACTGGCAGGGGCTGGCAGTGGTAAAACCCGTGTGATTACCCAAAAAATCAGTTATCTGATTAACGAGGCAGGTTACAACCCTAAAGAAATCGCCGCAATCACATTTACCAACAAAGCCTCGCTAGAAATGCAAGAGCGCGTTTCCAAGCTCATGCAGGGTACAAACTTAAAGGGGCTGACCATTGCCACCTTTCACTCACTAGGGCTGCAAATGTTGCGCCAGGAAGCAGCACTTCTCGGTTATAAACCGCAGTTCTCCATTCTGGATTCATCCGAC
Organism: Methylotenera sp.; assembly: GCA_028688575.1. Classification (GTDB taxonomy): domain Bacteria; phylum Pseudomonadota; class Gammaproteobacteria; order Burkholderiales; family Methylophilaceae; genus Methylotenera. Next base: position 1,424 of record JAQTXW010000046.1, read on the forward strand.
AGCTTTAAAATTTTATCGGATGTATTAGCCACCACAGACAAGCAGCTACTGCGCAAAACGCAGTGGCAGATTTCCAGCTGGAAAAATGCTTTTATCAACCCTGATCAGGCACGTGCACAAGCAGATGAAGAGCTTGCCCACGCGGCTGCCAAGGTTTACCAGATTTACCAGCAGACACTCAAAGCGTATCAGGCCGTAGATTTTGATGATTTAATCAAATTACCTGTAGAGCTTTTTGAACAGCATGAAGACGCACTGAATAAATGGCAGCGCAAGCTGCAGTATCTACTGATTGACGAATATCAAGACACGAACGCCTGCCAATACAAGCTGGTGAAGATGCTCACAGGCTTGCGCGGACAATTTACGGCGGTTGGTGACGACGACCAAGCCATTTATGGCTGGCGCGGTGCGGATGTAGAAAATCTGCGCCAGTTGACAGAAGACTTCAGCAAACTGAAAGTGATTAAACTAGAACAAAACTATCGCTCCACCGTACGTATCCTGCGTGCGGCGAATCACGTGATTGCCAACAACCCTAAGCTATTTGAAAAAAAACTATGGAGCGAACTGGGTACAGGAGATTTACTGCAGGTCAGTGCCTGCATGAGCGAAGAGCATGAAGCAGAGAGTGTGGTGATGAAATTGCAAGCCCACAAGTTTGAGCATCGTACTTACTACAAGGATTACGCCATTCTCTATCGAGGCAATCATCAGGCGCGCATTCTGGAGCAGCACTTGCGCAACCACAAAATTCCTTATACCGTTTCTGGCGGACAATCCTTCTTTGATAAAGCCGAAATCAAAGATCTCATTAGCTATTTACGCCTCATCGCTAATGAAGACGACGACCCTGCGTTCATACGCGCAGCGACTACACCTAAAAAAGGCATCGGCAACACCACGCTCGAGCGTCTGGGCGAATTTGCCAGCGCACATAAAGCCTCACTGTTTGCAGCAGCGTTTGAGGGCAAGTTCCAAAACGAAATCGGCAACAAACAGTTAGAAGACCTGCTCAACTTTTGTCAGTATATCAATAAATTGCAAGACCGCGCCGTACGCGACCCCGCAGGAGAGGTGCTCAATGACTTGCTCAGCACAATTCAATATGAAGCTTATCTTTATGACACGGAAGAGCAGCGTGCGGCTGAAGTAAAATGGAGCAACGTACTGGATTTTGTCGGCTGGCTCACCAAAAAGGGTGAAGCCAGCACCGAATACGGCAATGAATCAGAGGGCAAAAACCTGCTGGAACTGACACAGATGGTTTCGCTGATGAGCATGCTCGAGGGGCGAGAAAATGGTGAGCCAGATGCTGTCAAACTCTCCACCTTGCATGCAGCAAAAGGCCTGGAGTTTGGTCATGTATTTTTAATTGGCGTTGAAGAAGGCATTCTGCCGCATCGTGAAAGTGTAGATTTAGCCACCACTGACCCCACCAAGATTGAAGAAGAACGCCGCCTGATGTATGTGGGCATTACCCGTGCGCAAAAATCGCTCAACATCTCATGGTGCAAAAAACGCAAACGCGCAGGTGAAATGGAAATGTGCGAACCCAGCCGTTTTATTGCAGAAATTCCCAAGGACGATGTACGCCATTTTGGCAACCCGTTCAATAAAGACCCTGAAGCCAGCAAAGATTTTGGTAAGTCTAAAATGGCCAACATTAAAGCCATGTTAGCCAAACAACCGTAGGTTTTGCCTCCAATGCCTAAAGTCAGCACGTCAACCAACACGTATTATATTTGAAAGTAACTCATGCCTTACATTACCCTCAACAATGCCTGCCTTGCCTTTGGTCACCACGCCCTACTCGACCACGCCGATTTTCAATTAGATGCAGGTGAACGGGTCGGGCTGATTGGCCGCAACGGTGCTGGCAAGTCTAGCTTATTAAAAGCGATTGCGGGCACCATCAAACTGGATGATGGTACAGTATGGCGTGCGCCGAATGCACGCGTAGTCTATGTACCTCAAGAACCAGAGCTCAACATCAAACACACGGTATTTCAAGCAGTAGCAGAAGGTTTGGGCGACCTGCAGCAGACACTGGTTGACTATCATCAAGTTACGCACGACATGGGCATGCCTGATGCAGAGATAGACACTTTAATGAGCAAGATGCAGGCCTTGCAACACGATTTGGATGCACAAAATGGCTGGGCTGCACAATCACGGGTTGAAGCCGTATTAAGCCGCTTAAATCTCGATGCAGACGCTTTAATCAGCACACTGTCTGGGGGGTGGCGTAAACGCGTGGCGCTGGGTCGAGCATTAGTAGCCGAGCCTGAAGTGTTGCTATTGGATGAACCGACCAATCACTTGGATTTAATTGCGATTGAATGGCTGGAAGACTTATTGCTAGGCTTTAACGGTAGCGTGTTATTCATCACGCATGACAGACGCTTTCTGGACAAACTCGCCACCCGCATTACTGAGCTTGACCGCGGACATCTTACTGACTTTGCAGGCAATTTTACGCAGTACCAAGCCAAAAAAGAAGAGTTGTTGGCTGTTGAAGAAACGCACGCAGCCAAGTTTGATAAAATTCTAGCCCAGGAAGAGGTGTGGATACGCCAGGGCATTAAGGCGCGCCGTACACGTAACGAAGGCCGTGTGCGCAGACTTGAGGCACTGCGGCTGGAGCGTGCCGCACGACGTGAACGTCAAGGCAATGTTAAACTCAATGTCGATGCGGGTGAGCGTAGCGGTAAGCTGATTGCTGAGCTTGAAAATGTGACGAAGGCCTATGGCGACAAAGTGCTGATTAAAAATTTCAGTACACGCATCTTGCGCGGCGATAAAATCGGCTTGCTTGGCCCTAACGGCATAGGCAAGACCACCTTACTCAAACTCATTTTGGGGGATATCGAACCCGATAGCGGGAAAATTGAGCGTGGCACCAAACAAACCATCGCCTATTTTGACCAGATGCGCGAGCAACTCAATGAAGAAGCGACACTGGCCGACACCATTAGCCCAGGTTCTGACTTTGTGCAGATTGGCGATGAACGCAAGCATGTGATTAGTTATCTGGAAGACTTTTTATTCCCGCCGCAGCGCTCACGCTCGCCCGTTAAATCGCTATCAGGTGGTGAACGCAACAGGCTGTTGTTAGCGCGACTTTTTGCCCGCCCTGCGAATATTCTGGTACTGGATGAGCCGACGAACGACCTGGATATTGACACCTTAGAGCTATTGGAAAACTTATTACAGGACTTCAACGGTACGTTATTTTTAGTGAGCCATGACCGCGCATTCCTGGAAAATACAGTAACACAGGTCATTGCCTTTGAAGGCAACGGCATTTTAACTGAGTTTGGTGGTGGCTATGATGACTGGCAACGCTTTACCGCACAGCGAGAAGCAGAAAAATCAGCACTAGCAAAAACGCAAGCAAGCAAAGCTGCTGTTAAAGAAGCGTCCAACAAGCCAGCAGTTAAAAAACTAAGCTTCAAAGAGCAAAAAGAACTTGAGGAAATGCCATCAAAAATCGAACAACTTGAGGCTGAGCAAGCCAAAATTGGTCAGGAACTTGCTGCTGGCGACCTCTACAAGACCAGTCCAGACAAAATCAAAACACTGCAAACCCGACTTGGCGAAATAGCGCAGGCGATAGAAACCGCTATGCTGCGCTGGGAAGCACTCGACACAAAAGCTAGCCAAAGCTCCAATGCAGAGTAAGCGCTATGCAAAATGCGTGCTTTATTGCACGCATCGCTCCTGACTTCAAAACTCTGGTCAATGCTTGGCAGCACAGCTTGAATTGACCCATTCAACCCCTACGGCAATGGCCTCCCCACCAGGAATCGAACCTGGAACTAGCCCTTAGGAGGGGCTTGTAATATCCATTTTACTACAGGGAGAAGTCGCTATTTTACCACTGACTGACTTTAGCCTTGCAAGTCAGATGATAATTTTACAGTTTCACACTAGTCGCCAGCTTATTAAAGCTTTACAATCAAGTACATTCGCAACCCAAGGTATTGACACAATCGAGAAAATATCATGATCAGAGTCAATCTATCCAACTAATTTGTGATGTTTTATTTTAAATAATGCATTTTTTCACTTCAAATCTAACCACTATTACCATCGTCATAGCTACGCTGTTGGCGGTGTGTTTGTTTTGCTATCTCCACAGCCAGAAACAGCAACAAAAAAATAATCTATGGAAATTTGCAATAGACGCCACAGGGGATGGTGTTTGGGATTGGGATATCAAAAAAAACAACGTCTATTTCTCAGACAGTTACAAAACCATGTTAGGCTTTAACGAGCATGAAGTCCCCACTGACATGGATAAATGGAAAAACAGCATCCATCCTGACGATTTAAAATCCATGGAAAAGGCATTAGACCACTACCTGGAGGGAAAAGCCGACCAATACATACACGAGCACAAAGTGATGTGCAAAAACAATCAGTACAAATGGGTGTTATCCAGGGGCACTATTGTTAAACGTGACCAATATGGCAATCCCTTGCGTATGGTAGGTACTCATACCGACATTACTGAGCGCAAAGATCTGGAAAAAACACTGGCAAATCTGGCACATTTTGACCCGCTTACCAGCCTGCCAAACCGCACCTTGCTCAATGACAGGCTGAAACTGGCCTTGGCATATGCCAAACGCGAAAAGAAAATGTTAGCCGTAATGTTTGTAGATTTAGACCAATTCAAGGAAATTAACGACTTTTACGGGCATAAAATCGGCGATAAAGTGCTTAAAAAGATATCACAACGATTGTTAGCCTGTGTTAGAGAATCCGATACCGTAGCCAGAATTGGCGGTGATGAATTTATTATTCTACTGCCAATGATCGAGAGTGAAGATGATGTGGTCGCCGTCGCCAATAAAATTGTGGCGAGTGTTAAAAAGCCGATTGAAATCGTCAAGCCTGGCGATATTTCTCAACCTGTAAAAGTCATGCAAAAAAACTTGGCCGTCACATCCAGCATTGGTATTGCCATCTATCCAAAACACGGAAAAGATGAAAAACTTCTCATTATTAACGCCGACCTTGCGATGTATCAGGCGAAACACAAGGGCAAGAACCAAGCCCGTTTATATGATAAAGCGCATGCCAAGCTGAGCGCAGATCAGCCATCAACCAATAAACTGTAAGCTAATCCCAGATTTTCTATTATTAGGCGATTTTGCATCTACTCGCATGCCAACTTGCTAATTTTGTGTCTGGGCTAAACATAAAGCGCTATTTATCAAACAACTCAGGTTTTGACACGCCGTAGCCTTGCGCATAGTCTACGCCAATTTCAGTGAGAATCTTGATAATCTCATCATTCTCAGCAAATTCGGCAATTGTTTTTAAGCCCATGACATGCCCAACTTTATTAATAGACTCGACCATCGCCCTGTCTATCAGGTTAGTGGCAATGTTTTTAATAAACATCCCATCAATTTTTAAGTAATCCACATCAAAATCTTTTAAATAAGCAAAAGATGACAAGCCACTACCAAAATCATCTAACGAGAAGCTACAGCCAAATTCACGCAAAACACGCATAAATTCACGGGCATTACTCAAGTTAGCAATAACGGATGTCTCGGTGATTTCAAAACAGACGCGATGCGCATCGATCTTATGTAATTTAATTTGTGCAATGACATAATCCAAAAAGCTGGGGTCGGATAATGTTTGCCCTGATAAATTTATTGCACAGACATAAGGCAAGGTCACCCCTTTACGCGCCATGACAGTGAAGGCTTCGCTTACGACCCATCTATCCAGCCTGGGCATCAAATGATAGCGCTCAGCTGCTGGTAAAAAGAACCCAGGCGGATAGACCCCACCCTCCAGAGATTGCATTCTAATCAGTAGTTCACAGTGAGGTTCCAGCTCAGGTTTTAAACTTTCCATACGTTGGATATACAAGATAAATTGCTGTTTTTCCAAACCTAACTCAATGCGTGACACCCACTCTAGCTGTGTGTTGTATTCCTTAATTTCCTGATCATCTGCACGATAAACGCTAACCCGCTGACCGCCAGCGGCTTTTGCGGCATAACAGGCTGAATCCACCACGCTAAGCAACTCACTCAAGGTTTGATTTCCCTTAGAAGAGATTTCAGTCAAACCGATACTCGCCCCAATTTTGAACAGCTTTCCATCGTAATTAAAGCGATAGGCGCCAATGACATCTAACAACTCCGCTACGATTTCTTCTGCATGTTTCAACTCGCATCCCATCAGCAATACCGCAAATTCATCGCCCCCTATACGCGCCAAAGTGTCTGAATTGCGCACCTTAGCTTTAAGTTGGCTAGAGAGCTGCTTTAACAACACATCGCCCGCCACATGTCCACAAGCATCGTTCACAACTTTAAACTGGTCCAAGTCAATAAAAGCCATGCAGTGCACACGCGCCCCTGTACGTGCATCCTCAATCGCATCCTGTGCCTGACGGTCAAATTCATAACGATTCACCAGCCCAGTTAATGCGTCGTGTCTGGCCTGCATTGAGAGTTGATTGGAAAGCGCGCGTAGCATAGTGACATCATGTAACACTGTGACAATGCCAAACGTATAGCCATCCTGATCATATAACGGCGATGCAGACTTGCGTATGACAAAATGCTTACCATCGGCACGCTCTAAAATCACCTCTTCATGAACGCTATAGGCATCTGTCAACCAGGCACTATCGACTACAGTGAGTTTATCTTCTAGTTTCAAGCGAAATAGTGCCTGCAGCTTCTTACTTTTAACCTCGCTAAAATCAACCCCTGTTAAACGCTCGGCGGCTGGATTCATATACAACACGTAACCGCTGCTATTGCTCGTAATCACCGCATCAGCAATACTCTCAAGCGTGACTTTTGCACGGTCTTTTTCAAGCTGGAGAGCGTATTGTGCGTCCTCCAAACGCTCCAGCATCTGATTGATGCCTTGCGAAAGGCGCGCAAGCTCATCATTGCCTGCCAAGTGACGCAAACGGGATGTAACAGACGCTGTTTGCTCTATCTGGCGAACATCTTCACTCATGCGTGCCAAACGCAACAACACCAGACGGTCAAACATCCAGGTCATTGCCGCGAGCATCAAGGCAATTAAAGACATGGTCCACAGCAGAAAACTATGTGTAGTTTGACCTTGTGCAAAAATACTGCGGTCGGCTATCGTCGTCAGTAGCAATGGATTGTCGCCCAACGATTGTGGCATCACGGCATAACCTGCAACTTTTAAATCATCAATGGCCTGCACAGCAAATAGATTGGCATCGAATTTTAAGTTGTTCGTTGTAACACTTGACTGTGGCGACAGCGTCACTTTCGCTGCAACGACCTCTTCAATATGGCCAATAAACGCAGTATTCATCTGCCTGACCATAATAAAGGTGCCTAGTCGGCGACCAACACCGCCACTTTGACGCACTGCAAAAGCTGAAACCATAGACACGCCATCTGCTGTCCAGATCAAGCCTGAAACACTCTCCCTGGAGTTGTCAGACAATAATCGACCATGCTCCATCAAAGATTCGATTGATTGCGGCGCCTGCCAAGGTTTGCCAGTAACAAAATCAAACCCGCGTTTTAATAAAATCTCGCCACGCAGATTGACAAGATAAATCGCGTTGATTTTTAAATGCCGGAATGTATCATCATTAATGTTAGATTGAATATAGCTAAAATTTGGCTCTAGAAAATACTGATAAGTATCATTCCAGTGCGCCCAATCACTCACTATGCCTTCTAACTGTAGAAGTTGCTCTTGAATCAAGTGTTGTGCACTGCTGACTTGAATCAGCGTTCGGTCATTTTCAAGCTTTGAATACCCATCTAACAAAACCGTACGCGCAATGACAAACAGATATCCAAATAACAGCAACATGCCCAGCGCCACGATGAATAGCAACTTGGCACGAAGCCCGATTGTATGTTTACCTGTCATTTAACTCACAAAATCAAGAGGTGGCCTCACTGCAGCCCCTTATTCAAAAGTGGTCGCCAGAATTTAGCCATCAGTTTAAAAGTTGTTGCTTAAAAATGGGATACTAAAAGCCAAGACTATCCAGCAAATCATCCACCTGCTCCTGACTTGCCACCACGTCGGCAGCTTCAGGGTTTATTTGTGGGCCGTTCATCAGTAAAGAAGCGTCTTTCAGCTCTGAATTATTAGTAGATTCACCCTCTTTTTTAGGTTTAGCAGGCGAAAAATCAATCAGCAACTGCACGAGCTGTTTTTCAAGATCTTGCGCCAATCCTGTGATTTTTTTAATGACCTGACCAGTTAAATCCTGAAAATCCTGCGCCATCATGATGTCCATCAAAAGCGCTTTCGTTTCAGCGGTATTTTTGCCTGCCATCGTCAAATAAGCAATGGTTTCATCTGCGGTTAAATTATATTCACTTTTGAGCGAAGGTTCAGCCATGACGGCCTTCCAGCGCTGCGCTAATTGAGATGCACCTGCGGCAATTTCTTCCTGTAGCGGAATCGCCTGATCTGTCGCATTTAACACACGCTCGGCGGCCTGCTCTGTGAGCCTTGCCACATAAGCCAAACGATCACGCGCATCAGGAATATCCTGCGCGACCTGCTCTAAAATCTTATCTAAGCCTAAGCCTTGCAAGCTGTCATGTAGTATTCTGGTGACATGTCCCACACGGGTGAGAATGTCCTCATTCGAAGATGAGCTACTTGCTGCATCTGCGTTGTAAACTTGTGATTGTGACATTTCGCTTGTCATCCTAAGCCCCAGCTTTCTCAAGCTTTTCGAAAATTTTAGATAATTTCTCATCCAAGGTTGCTGCCGTAAATGGCTTCACTACATAGCCATTAGCCCCAGCCTGAGCGGCGGCAATAATGTTTTCTTTTTTAGCTTCAGCAGTCACCATCAGTACAGGAATATGTTTAAGCTCGGCATCCGCACGGATATTTTGCAACAAGGTCAATCCATCCATATTCGGCATATTCCAGTCCGAGACCACAAACTCAAAGCCCCCTCCTCTAAGTTTACTTAAAGCCGCTACTCCGTCTTCGGCCTCATCCACATTGCTGTAGCCTAACTCTTTAAGCAAGTTACGAACGATTCTACGCATCGTAGAAAAATCATCCACCACCAGAAATTTAGTATTTGGGTTTGCCATGCTTTACTCCATTAACAATTATCGCTCCTAACTCCAAGCCCAGAACCGACATAAGCTCAGCCTCGAAATAGGATTTTTTAATATATATACATCTAATTTTGGTTAAACAGCCACTATTTAAATCGGCGGATTTAATATTGACCGCATATTAATTTATTATTAATTATGCCTTATACACGCAGTGCACGCGCACTATTTGTCATTAAATAATCAAGCACTAATTTAGGCAAGTCATTAAGATGCGCGACCACATCCACACCTCCATGTGCCACAGCCTCTCTAGGCATGCCATACACGACACAACTCTCTTCATTCTGCGCAAAATTATAAGCGCCTGCCGCTTTCATGTTCGCCATGCCTACTGCTCCATCCTTACCCATTCCAGTCAAAATTACACCAATCGCATTTTTACCAGCCTGGGCTGCGGCTGAATCAAATAACACATCCACAGAAGGTTTGTGACGATTCACTGGTGGTGCATCACTAAGCTCTGTCACGTAGTTGGCACCGCTCCTTGCTAATAACATATGCTTATCTCCTGGTGCGATATAAGCATGCCCAGGTAGCACACGCTCACCACCTTCAGCTTCTTTGACTGAAATCTGACACAGGGAATTAAGCCGATTGGCAAATGATTTGGTAAACCCAGCAGGCATGTGTTGTGTAATTAAAATGCCTGGTGAATCAGATGGCATTTGCATTAAAAATGCTTTAATTGCTTCTGTACCGCCAGTTGAAGCGCCTATAATCAGCAGCTTCTCACTACTAATCAAAGGGTTGCGTAACTGTGCAGGCGCTGCTGGAACACCGCCTGTGTTTGCATGCCGCTGAAGCGTAGAGATTCTCGCCTGCGAAGCCGCGCGAATCTTATCTGCAATCAGATCCGTATATTCACGCATCCCCTCGGTGATTGACATCTTGGGTTTGGTCACAAAGTCTGTGGCGCCTAACTCTAGCGCGCGCATGGTAATTTCTGACCCACGCTCGGTTAATGTAGACACCATCACCACAGGCATGGGTCTTAGGCGCATTAGTTTTTCTAAAAAATCCAGGCCATCCATTTTTGGCATTTCCACATCCAGTGTCAACACATCAGGATTAAGCTGCTTAATCAACTCTCGTGCGACCAGTGGATCAGGTGCCACACCTACTACTTCCATATCTTTTTGGCTATTGATAATCTCGGTCATCAAACTGCGAATCAATGCTGAATCATCAATTACCAATACTTTAATCTTCATTTACTCACCATTTAGTTAATCTTATTGTTACTAAAATCCAGCTTTAATGTATAAACCTTTATCTATCAACAAGCAATTTAACTTTCAGCTCTAGTTAA
>JAQTXW010000046.1:11972-20740 GCA_028688575.1 Methylotenera sp.
AGTTAACTTCGAGATCAAGTTAACTTCGAGATCAAGGCACCGCAAAACCGTATTATTTCGTGCTCAATATCCACCAGTTAAAACAAATCAACCTCACCACCCACATCACTGGTTTTAAGTTTGCTGGCGTAGGCCTCTTCTCGTTTAAATAAGGTGTCGTTATGCATCTGTTTAAGTTTCTTTACCAGTACACGCCCAGTTTTTGGAAAGTAATATACCTTACGCGGATAAATATCCAATAAATCTTCGCCTGTAATGCGAATTTTTTCATCTTTAAGAAATTTACGCACAAATACCGCATTGCGGTCGCCCACATTGGTGGTGGTGAAGCTTTTTAATACATTACCACCGCCAAATATCTTGGCTTCCAGATTTTCACGACGAGCGCCATTGCGCAGCAATTGGTTAATCAGCACCTCCATGGCATAAGTCCCATAACGCATCGATTCAGATACAGGGCTATCCTTGTCGGCTGTGGCACTGTCTGGCAGCATAAAATGATTCATGCCACCTATGCCCAATTTATTATCTCTTATGCAGGCTGAAACACAAGAGCCGAGCACGGTCACAATCAACATATCTTTACTGGTGAAGTAATATTCACCTGGTGAAATTTTCGCCGCCTCACAATCAAATGTGCGGTCATAATACAGCGTCGTTGAAATTTCCTCTTCCAACATACTCATAAAACACTCTCTTTAGACATACTGCCACGTTTAGAATTCTTACCATCACTCAAGGTATAAACCGTTTTACCCTTTAAATGAAAAGCATCTGATACGTATAAAAAGTTTTCTGAATGCCCTGCGAAAAGCAGCGCGTGTGGCTTCATCAGCGGGACAAATCTACTTAATATTTTTGACTGTGTCGGTTTATCAAAATATATCATGACATTTCTGCAGAAAATCGCGTCAAACGGCTCTTTAATCGCCCATTGCGCTTCAAGCAAATTAAGCTGATGAAAAGTAATCAAACTTCTTAATTCATTACGCACGCGCACCGAGCCCTCATTTGCGCCAGACCCTCGCAAAAAGAACTGTTTTTTACGTGCATCAGATAACTTACTGACACGTTCATAAGGGTAAACACCGCGTGCTGCTGTTGCCAGCACATTGGTATCAATATCTGTCGCAATAATCTCAACTGGAGGCTTGAGCGTACCAAACGCCTCGCAGGCAGTCATCGCAATAGTATAGGGCTCTTCACCAGTGGATGCGGCGGAGCACCAGATACGTATTGGTTTTTTTAAGGTTAAAAGATGTTCAGCGAGAATAGGAAAATGATGCTCTTCTCTAAAAAAAGATGTCAGATTGGTAGTGAGCGCATTTGTAAACGCCTCCCACTCTGCAGGATTATTCTCTGATTCCAGGTTATCCAGATACTGCTTGAATGATGTGGCGCCAACACTACGCAGCCTGCGTCCGACACGGCTATAGACCATATCAGACTTAGCCTCTGATAAAGAAATACCTGCATGCTGATAAATTAAATGACGCACTCTGGCAAAATCTTGAGCCGTAAAACCAAACTCCCTGCCATCGACATGTTGTTCTTTTTCTGCCATTACAATTGACCGCCCCTGGTTAACATTCTTATTTTTATTCTTTTGTTATCTTACTCATATACTTTACGGTCATCACACAACAAATAAAAAGCCATGATTGACAAAAGGTGCTTAATCTCTCTTGTCAATCCATGGTAAGCCAGTTTATTTATCTGTGGATCTTCTTCTAGCTGGATGTGCGGCAAATGGGTGTGCTGAATCTTTGTAAACCTTGAGCAAGTCTGCTGCTTTAGGCTCGCGGGCCACTGCACTCTTAATGGCCTGTTTAGTCGCGCGATAATTCCACTCCTGAATACGGTCATCCATATCAGCTGATTGATCAATAAACACGCCCACACTGATAAATACATCGTCAGCCTCTTCCACTGGGATTGTGCCATCAGCTACGCAATCCATCACTGCCATGGCCACGCCGCGCTGCGCTGGACCAAACATTTGCACTGACTGCTTGGTGTTTCTTAACGTCACTTTATTGAACATTACGGTATTGGGTTTGACCATCATATTAGGCGCAACAATTGCCAGCAAGCCGTTCACCCCTTCTTTTTGGTCTGTCAGCGTACGGCAGAATGCATCTTCGGCTGCGCTACCGCGTGGCCCCATAATCAAATCAATATGCGCTACGTTTTTGAGATCCAAACCACTACCATCAGGGCGATCTTCAATCACCAAAGCTTCACCAATTAATACACGATCAATTACAGCCATTTTATTCTCCTAAACATTCAATATTAGTTTCAAAAGTCCTGCTCCACTACACCACACATCGCTGATTAACTACTGAAATTTATCTGATTAACACCAAAGACCATGGCATGCATTAGATAAACCTCCCACAACAATACATTTCGACATTACGATTACTTAAAGCGTGACTGTCACTTTATGCGTGTCACTATATTAACAATGTCACTATATTAACAATGTCACTACACTAACAATGTCATCTCATCAATTTTTACCCAGCAACAGCATTTTAGACGGGCGATTTGCGTTGTCATCTTCCAGTGTAAACACACTGATTGCATTCATCAACTCTTCTGCCTGCTCCATCATAGATTCAGCTGCTGCTGCTGCCTCTTCTACCAAAGCAGTATTTTGCTGTGTTACATCATCCATTTTGATAATTGCCTCGTTGACCTGAGCGATCCCAGCACTTTGCTCAGTCGATGCAGCGGCAATTTCACCAATGATATCAGATACGCGTTTTACTGAATTAACAATTTCCTGCATGGTATCCCCCGCCATTTCAACCTGGCGTGTACCTTCACTCGTTTTGTTAACAGAGTCAGTAATCAGCTCTTTAATTTCTTTAGCTGCGGTGGCTGAGCGCTGAGCCAGACTCCGCACTTCACCTGCTACTACAGCAAAACCACGCCCCTGCTCACCGGCGCGTGCAGCCTCAACCGCAGCATTAAGCGCCAGTATATTGGTCTGAAAGGCAATGCCATCAATCACGCTAATGATATCTTCAATCTTCTTCGCACTTTCATTGATATCTGCCATGGTATGCACCACCTCCGCCACGGCAGAACCACCTTTTACGGCAACACCAGAGGCGGCAATCGCCAGCTGATTTGCCTGTTTGGCATTATCGGCATTTTGCTTCACTGTTGATGCCAGCTCATCCATGCTCGAGGCCGTTTTTTCAAGGTTGGCGGCCTGGTCTTCAGTGCGGCGTGATAAATCCGCATTGCCTTGCGCGATTTCCTTCGCGGCTGTGTTAATTGCCTCGGCCGATTGCTGTACCGTTACGATTGGGTTAACAATCATCTCCAGCGTTTCATTCATGCCATTCACAATATTGCGATAGTCACCCAAGTGTCGGTCTGCATTCGCGCGCACTGATACACGCCCGTCGCGTGCTGCATCGGCCAGCATCTGCGCATCTTCATTCAAGGCTTTTAAATTACTGCGCACTTGCTCGATGGCGTCATTGACAAAGGATTTTTTACCTGGGAATTTTTCTAGCGGCGCATCAAAATCACCTTCACCAAAGGCTTTTACGCAGGTTAGCGCTTTTTCTGTGAGCTCCAACTGCCCAGCCACAATCGCATTCACCGCACTGATTAAATCTGCAAAACCGCCTTTAAACAAATGTGCATGCAATGTCATATCGATATTGCCCTGCGCATGCTCATTGGTCACCCATTTTACAGAGTCTACCGCCCCTTTTAATTTACCTTTGAGCCTATCCAGGTTTTTGTTTATTTCAGCTTTTTTTCCAGGATATTGTTTAATCTGCACATCAAAATCACCATCGCCCAACAGCTTCATCAGGTGCGTGACTTCTTCTTTCTCCTGCACATGCGCACCTACCATGGCGTTCACACCTTCAGCCATGGCGATATAAGCCCCTTTTAGATTTGCGGTGTCAATTTTTGCATCAACCTCGCCTAAATCATGCTGCTCTGCCATTGCATGCATATCAGCAATAAAGTTTTTAATATTGCTGCGTAACAGTTCAACCCCTTCATTGATAAATGCGCGCTCGCCTGGAAACTTCTCTAACGGCGCATCAAAATTGCCTTTGGAAAATTCAGCAATACAGGCATTGACTTTACGCATCACATCCAACTGGTTAGCGATCATCTGGTTCACGTTGCTCGCCATCACGCGGTAACTGCCCCGATATTTATCCGCATTGATCGTGGCACTGATAATGCCGAGTTTATTTTTTTCTGACATTGCACTCTGTTCATCAATCAAGTCTTTAATTGTCTGCTGCAAAGTGCGCATGGCCGCAGTTAAACTGGTGGTATCCCCTTTATCCAGCGTAATCACATCATCTAAATCACCATTGGCAATATCATTGGCAATTTTGACCACGTTAGCAGGTTCTCCACCCAGTTGCTTGCGTAAATTAAGGGTAATCATCACGCCTAACAACACAATGGCAATCAAAATAACCAAGCAGATTAACACTGCCAACTTGCTTGCCTGCTCTTTTGCCTCTAGTGCCTGCCCGGCCAACTGCTTGCCGAGTTCGGTTTTATAGTGCATATGTTCAGCGATGCTATTATTGGCTTTTTCTGCAGGCATGCGAATCGCAATATACAAAGACTGCGCCAATGCTTTATCACCCGCACGAGAGGCTGCCAAAATAGGAGTCATGTCATGAAAATAAACATCCAACCCTGCCTTATCTGCCTCTAGCAACTGACGCTCCTGATCATCGCTTAAATAAGCGGCATAATCCTGCGTGAGTGTTTTAAGCTCATTTTGCAATTTAGCAATCGCAGATTCAACCTCTGCCAACTGGCCAGCATCCTTAATAAAGGTATGATTGGCAAGCCTGATACGCAAAGTGTTAAACGTATAACGCAGCTTATCCAGCTCGACTAAACTCGGTGCAATGTTGGTGTTGGCATAATTGCTCTTGTTAAACACACTTTCTGTCTGTTGCAGGTTGAGCATCAGCATCATCGCTAAACCTGCGATTGAAATAAAAGTTAATAACAACATCTTTTTTGCAACGGTCATTTTCATCGCGACACTCTTTTCTTTTCTAAATATAATTAAGTCAAAATTTCAACTCAATGTAAGACTCCACGTCTTTATGATTAACACAATGATACTTAAAATTCTTCCCAGTCCCCATCAGCTGAGCTGGCGCTTGTGGCCAGTTTCACTGGTGCTGCTTTCACGGCTGGCACCGCTGACTTACGCACTGCATTCTGCACACGGCTGCCAACCGTGCGTTTAGGCGCTTCGCCCTCTAGCTGAAACACACTGACGGCATGCATTAGCTCATCCGCCTGCTCCATCATAGATTCGGCTGCAGCGGCAGCCTCTTCGACCAGGGCAGTATTTTGCTGGGTAACATCATCCATCTTCATGATCGCCTCGTTCACTTGCTCAATGCCTGCACTCTGCTCTTGAGATGCCGCAGAAATTTCACCGATGATGTCAGTCACACGCCGGACAGAGCTTACAATTTCCTGCATGGTTTTACCTGCGTTTTCCACTTGCACAGTGCCCTCGCTGGTCTTGCTAACAGAATCGGTAATCAGCGCTTTAATCTCTTTGGCGGCTGTGGCCGAGCGTTGTGCCAAATTACGCACCTCACCTGCCACTACGGCAAAACCACGTCCCTGCTCGCCAGCACGTGCAGCCTCAACCGCAGCATTCAGCGCCAAAATATTGGTCTGGAAGGCAATACCATCAATCACCGAGATGATGTCTTCAATCTTCTTGGCACTATCATTGATGCTTGCCATGGTAGTCACAACCTCTGCCACCGCTTTGCCGCCCTTCACCGCCACGTCAGAGGCAGCGGTTGCCAGTTGATTAGCCTGTTTAGCATTATCTGCATTCTGTTTAACAGTGGAAGAAAGCTCTTCCATGCTCGCTGCGGTTTTTTCTAGGCTGGCGGCCTGATCTTCAGTACGGTGAGATAAATCTGCATTGCCTTGTGCAATTTCTTTAGCGGCTGTGTTAATTGTTTCAACAGCTGTTTTAACGGTACCAATAGGACCTACGATCATTTCCAGCGTTTCATTCACCCCGTCTACAATCTTACGGAAATCGCCTTCATGTGCATCGGCATCAGCACGCACAGACACGCGGCCTTGATGTGCTGCGTCAGAAAGCACTTGTACGTCAGCAATTAAGGCATTCATCGCTTTAAAACAAGTATTTAAATTATCTTTTAACTGATTAAAATCACCGCGATAATCTTCAGTAATGTTAGCGGGAATTTCTCCACGGGCTATACGCTCCACGCTGCCGGCGGCCATATTCAGTGGTTTGACAATGGCATCAAGCGTAGCATTTAAGCCTTCAATCACTTTTCGGTACTCACCTAAATGCTGCACTGCCTCTGCCCGCACATTCAGCACACCGGCCTCGGCTGATTCTGCCAGCAGGTTCGCGTCATTCACCAGCGCTTTAATGGCATGTCCGCAGGCATTGAGGTTATTTTTAATGATATTAAAATCACCTTGATATTCTGCAGTAATCTCGGCAGGAATCACACCTTTGGATAAATGATCCACATAACTGGCCGCCATGTTCAACGGGTTAATCACGGCTTCCAGCAAACGGTTCATCCCGCCGCTCACTTCAGAAATAAAGCCTGCAGGCAGCCCTGTTAAATCTATACGCTGATTTAGATTGCCTGCAACAGTGCGCTCTATCAAATCTGCCACCTGTTGCTCAGCGATGACTTCATCGGTGCGGTCCAGCCATTGAATCATACGCCCCAGATAAACCCCCTCTGCATTGGTTACCGCATTAAAAGTCAATTGCAAATGCCTGCCAGCCATTGTGGTTTCAAGCATCTTTGACCCGGTAAACGGCGCGGTATAAGCCGCACGATCCTGTTCATTTTCAATATACTGTCCGAGCGTGCCGCCGATTAATTTGTCGACGCTAAAGCCAGGGTGACGCTTAGCAAGCTCGCCACTCATTTTGTCCCATAACGCAAAACCCGCTTTATTCATATAAATCAGCTTATTGGTGTCGCTGCCTACCGTCACCGCAATTGAAGCATTATCTAAGGCAGATTTAATGCGATCGACCCCAGCCAGCGTTTCAGCATTATCAAAATCCAGGCGCGTACGCAAAGCACGATAAGCATCCATCACGTCGGTCATCTCATCACGGTAGCCATAACGTGCAACAGACTCATGCGTAACGCCTTGCGAACTTAACATTAAATATCGCACCGCAGCATTGACGCGTGGAATAATCGCATCATACAAAAGCTTGCCTAACCAAGCTGCAATCAACGCCCCCAGCAAGAACATAAAAACAATAAAATTGCGACTATTTTTATAAATAGTTTCTGAAGCCTCATGCAAGGCCTCTGCCTCTTTTAGCTGCGCATCAATCAGTGCTGATATTTTTGTGCTCACTGGGTCAATCGCAGGATAAAGCGCTGAACTAGTAAAACTTTGCAAACGCTCAAGGTCCTGAGCACGTAATATAGTTTGCAAATTAGTTATTGCACCGTGTGCGCTAGCCATGAGCGGCTCAATTTCACTAATGAGCGCATCCCCTGCGTCAGTAGACTGATGTTGTTTATATGTCTGCCACTGCGCATCCACATTGTTGAGTGCTTCAGTTAACTGCGCCTCCCCAGCAGACCAACTCAAAGCACCGTCTCTCACTTTGTGCGCGGTATCAACAACATTTACCGCATACATATCTGAAACTGCTTTAAGCTCTTTAATCGGCAACACGCGCTCATGATACAAAACACCCACAATATCATCAGACTTTTTAAGGCTGGTTAAGCCGCTATACCCAATCAGCAAACCGAACACGACGACGACAGAAAATACCGAGATAATTCTGTTACGTAGCGAAATGCTGCGTTTAAAACTGTTGAATTTTCCGACTAATTTTTCATACAAGCTTTGCTCACCACGAATCGCTTGATGAAACTTTAAAGCCCCCTCAATCTGCTGGCGCGTTGCTTTTTTCCTCACCGAAATATAGCCTGCCACCTGGCCATTTTCCACCACAGGTGACACTACAGCCTCTACCCAATAATGATCGCCATTTTTACAGCGGTTTTTAACGATACCAATCCATGGCTTGCCACTCTTAACAGTATTCCATAAATCTGCAAAGGCCTCTGGCGGCATGTCGGGGTGACGCACGATATTGTGATTAACACCAATCAGCTCATCTTCATCAAAACCACTCACCTCAATAAAATCACGGTTCACAAACGTGATTTTGCCTTTCAAATCGGTTTTAGAAACGATTTGTGACGAGTCTTTTAGCAGCTGCTCATGCTGCGTGACTGGCATATTGATTTTCATGCTTGACTCTTTTCTCTTATTCAAAAAAACTAAACTACCTTAGAACAAACCACCAGCATAACCTCGATGTAGTGAAACGAAATCGAAGTGTTAGTAGCTTCTCCCACCCTCGATTCCACTTTGTTGCATCGCGGCTACACCTGTGTATAACACGTCAAATTTTTAAAACTCTTCCCAATCACCATCTTCTGTAGGGGCTTTCGCCAAGCTGGCAGCAGGTCTGGCATTCGCTCGCACAGCTGGTTTTAGTTTTGTGCTTGCGCCAGCAGGTTTTGCGAGTGCGCGCTGATTACCGCTGCTTGCGTAAGCCGCCCCTCCGCTCAATTTAAACGCACTCACGGTGTCCATTAAGCCTACCGCCTGATCTACCAGTGATTCAGCCGCAGCCGCAGCCTGTTCTACCAAAGCCGCATTCTGCTGGGTGACTTCGT
>JAQTXW010000084.1 GCA_028688575.1 Methylotenera sp.
AGCACAGCCGCTACCCACCACAAAACAAGGATTTGACCACTTTGGCGAATAGCTCACAACCTGATTTAAAATTACTGCTATCACACCCAGCACATTTTTTCAGCCTCGGCTTTGGTGCTGGCCTAGCAAAAAGAGCCCCTGGCACTTTCGGCACACTCATCGGCATCCCAATTTTTTGGCTGATCTCACACTATTCAATTAGCATACAGTTAATCACGATCACCAGTTTATTCTTAATCGGCATCTATTTTTGCAACAAAACAGGACAAACATTAGGGGTATCTGACCATGGCAGCATCGTCTGGGATGAGATTGTCGCCATGATGTTAGTGCTCACTTTCACTGTAAATCAATGGCAATGGTGGCTGGCTGCTTTTGTCTTGTTCAGAATATTTGACATCTGGAAACCATTCCCAATCCGCCAATGTGACGAAAAAATCAAAGGCGGCTTCGGTGTGATGCTGGATGACCTGCTCGCCGCCATTTATGCCATTATCAGTTTGAATGTTCTACTATGGTTCAACACACTAGCATAAACGCAGAAGCGCTTGCAAAACAGCTTGGCATAGCCCTCAAAACAAGACAGCTCATGCTAACGACCGCAGAATCATGCACGGGCGGTCTGGTTTCAGAAATCATGACCAGCATAGCAGGCAGCTCTGCGTGGTTTGACAGAGGGTTTATCACTTATAGCAATCATGCAAAAATTGAAATGTTGAATGTTTCTGAAGAAACATTAAAGACCCACGGCGCAGTCAGTGAACAAACCGCATATGAAATGGCGATTGGTGCACTCAGGCATAGTCACGCGCAAGTCAGTTGCAGCATCACGGGCATTGCTGGCCCAGACGGTGGCTCACTGGATAAACCTGTCGGCACGGTTTGTTTTGCTTGGGCGATTAATTGCGGTACAGCTCATGATGCAACGCACACTCGCACTCAATTATTCATAGGCAACCGGACTGAAGTGCGTCAGCAATCCGCCATCTACATGATGACGGAGCTGATTAAGACAATCACTGGCGCAAATCCAAGTTAATGGTGTCTACCGTGGTGCCCATGCTGACGATGGGGCTGACGATGAGTCTGCGCTCTATAATTATAGCTCGGCGCGTGCCCGTAGGTCTGAATGTGCACTGGCGCATAATGCACATGTCTTGGCTGATAGTAAACCACCTGACGATGATGCACTGGTGTCACATAATGTGTGGTCACAGGATAAGCGTGATGCCCATGACCGCCTACATTGATACTCACACTGAATGAATCACGCGCCTGAGCACTCGTCACTGATGCAACCCCAATCGTGAGTGCCAATAAAGCTGAATGTAATAATTTCATCATCAATCTCCAATCTAAAATGTATTGAATGTGGATGTATAACGTTAAAAAATCATGAGCGTTGACAATAAAATATACATCACCATTTATTTGCTCGCGAATCGCCTGATTTACACATAAAAAATGCGTATAACGTGCGATGGTGCTTACGTTAAATTGGAATTTATGGAATAATTGTCAGCTATTTTAAGCACTTAAAAATAAAGGTAAAAACCAATGGATGACAACAAAGCAAAAGCACTCTCTGCGGCCCTTTCACAAATTGAAAAGCAATTTGGTAAGGGTTCCATCATGCGCATGGGTGACAGTGATATTGGTGAGGATATTCAGGCGGTTTCCACTGGCTCGCTTGGCTTGGATATTGCGTTAGGCATTGGTGGTTTACCGCGTGGCCGTGTCGTTGAAATCTACGGTCCTGAATCATCAGGCAAAACTACGCTCACTTTATCTGTGATTGCTGAAATGCAAAAAATGGGGGGCGTGGCTGCCTTTATTGATGCTGAGCATGCGCTTGACCCGCAATACGCAGCTAAATTAGGTGTTAATGTGCCTGATTTGTTAATTTCACAGCCAGACACAGGTGAGCAAGCACTTGAAATTGCCGATATGCTAGTTCGCTCAGGCTCGGTAGATATCGTTGTAGTGGACTCAGTAGCCGCGCTCACCCCACGTGCCGAGATTGAAGGCGAAATGGGCGATTCACACATGGGCTTACAAGCGCGACTAATGAGCCAGGCGTTACGTAAATTAACAGGCAATATCAAGCGCACCAATACTTTGGTGATTTTCATCAACCAAATCCGCATGAAAATCGGCGTGATGTTTGGCAACCCAGAAACTACAACAGGGGGCAATGCGCTTAAGTTCTACGCCTCTGTGCGTCTGGATATTCGTCGCACGGGTGCGATTAAAAAAGGTGACGAAATCACTGGTTCTGAAACACGTGTAAAAGTGATTAAAAACAAAGTAGCGCCGCCATTTAAACAAGCTGAGTTTGACATCATGTATGGCGAAGGCATTTCGCGTTTAGGCGAAATCATTGAGCTGGGCTCCAACATCAAACTGATCGAAAAAGCGGGTGCATGGTACAGCTACAATGGTGAAAAAATAGGCCAAGGCAAGGAAAATGCTAAAGAATTTCTGCGTGAGCACCCTGAGATTGCACAAGATCTTGAAGCAAAAATCCGTGCCAATGCCAAACAGCTAAACGAGATATTGCCTACTGTACGCGCCGAGGATGATTAATTAATAATCAATTAAGAATTGCCAACAGAACAACCTGCAAAATCCACACGCCAGCGTGCTTTAGAATATCTTGCTAAACGCGAGTACTCTTATGCTGAACTTTGCCGAAAACTCAAAAAATACGCAGAGGAATCAGATGATATTCCTGCGTTGTTAGATGATTTTAAAGCACGTGGCTGGCTTTCTGATGCCCGATTTACTGAGCAAATCATACAGGCAAGGCAAGCAAAATTTGGAAGCGCAAAAATCGCACATGAATTGCGCGAAAAAGGCATTGCGGATGAACTCATTACCAACGCTGTTGAGCAAGTTAAACTCTCGGAATTTGATAATGCGCTTGTAATTTGGCGAAAGAAATTTAAAGTACCACCAGCATCAAGAGAAGAATGGGCCAAACAGGCAAGGTTTTTACAAAGCCGAGGATTTGGCTTTGACATGATTAAAAAAGTATTAAGTGCTGTCGCCAGCCAAGCAGAAAACGATTAAAGGCTTAGAACTAAATTTTATGACAATTAAATTGAGCAACAACCCTAGCAGCAACGAGATTCGCCAAGCTTTTCTTGATTTTTTTGCTTCCAAAGGCCATGAGGTGGTTAGCTCCAGCTCACTCGTGCCCCATGGTGACCCTACACTGCTATTTACTAATGCAGGCATGAACCAATTCAAAGATGTATTCCTAGGCTTTGATAAACGCCAATACACACGTGCAACTTCTAGCCAAAAATGCGTGCGTGCTGGCGGCAAACATAATGATCTCGAAAATGTAGGCTACACCGCACGTCATCATACTTTTTTTGAAATGCTGGGCAACTTCAGTTTCGGCGATTATTTCAAGGAAGATGCAATCCGCTATGCATGGGAGCTTTTAACTGAAGTCTTCAAACTGCCTAAAGAAAAACTCACCGTTACTGTCTACGCTGAAGATGATGAAGCCTATAACATTTGGCACAACACCATTGGCGTATCCGCAGAACGCATTATCCGCATCGGCGATAACAAAGGCGCACGTTACGCATCAGACAACTTTTGGATGATGGGTGACACAGGTCCATGTGGCCCATGCACTGAGATTTTCTATGACCACGGTGCTCACCACTTTGGTGGACCTCCAGGCAGTCCAGATGAAGATGGCGACCGCTTCATTGAAATCTGGAACAATGTGTTCATGCAGTTTAACCGTGATGAAGCAGGCGTGATGCATCCTCTGCCAAAACCATCCGTTGACACTGGTATGGGCCTGGAGCGCATCTCTGCTGTATTGCAGCACGTACATGCCAACTATGAAATTGACTTATTCCAGAACCTGATTCAAGCGGCTGCGCGCGAAACCAACACCAGCGACCTCAATAGCCCGAGCTTAAAAGTGCTGGCCGACCACATTCGTGCCTGCTCATTCCTAGTTGCGGATGGCGTAATTCCAGGCAATGAAGGTCGTGGCTATGTACTGCGCCGCATTATTCGCCGCGCGATCCGTCATGGTTATAAACTTGGCGTGCGTAGCGCATTTTTCCATAAAATTGTGCCAGACCTGGTTTCTGCCATGGGCGAAGCTTATCCTGAGCTATTCACCAATAGGTCACGTATCACCGACATGCTCAAACTTGAAGAAGACCGCTTCTTTGAGACCATTGAAAACGGCATGTCGATATTAGAGGCTGAACTGGCAAGCACCCAAGATATTTTTAACGGTGAAACTGCATTTAAACTCCATGACACCTATGGCTTCCCGCTGGACTTAACAGCAGACATCTGTCGCGAGCGTAATGTTACCGTAGACACAGCCGCATTTGATGCGGCCATGTCCCATCAAAAAGAGCAGGCGCGCTCAGCGGGAAAGTTTAAGATGGCAACTAACCTTGAGTATACTGGTAGCCACACCGTTTTTCATGGTTACGAGCATCTGGAAACCACGGGCAAGGTGCTGGCACTCTACAAAGATAGTCAGCCTGTACAGCAACTATCTGAAGGTGATCAGGGTGTCATTGTTTTAGACAACACCCCTTTCTACGCAGAGTCTGGTGGCCAGATTGGTGATAGCGGCATAATCAAGAGTAGCTATGGTATTTTTGAGGTAGAAGATACACAAAAAATTCAGGCAGCGGTTTTTGGTCATCACGGCAT
>JAQTXW010000047.1 GCA_028688575.1 Methylotenera sp.
GTTTCCATGTCTGCTAAAGCAAGTTCGGTGTTAATGACCTCAATATCAGAAAGTGGGTCAATTTTATTGGCGACGTGAATCACGTTGCCATCTTCAAAGCAGCGCACCACGTGTGCAATGGCGTCGGTTTCTCGGATGTTGGCCAAGAACTTGTTGCCCAAGCCTTCACCTTTTGATGCACCAGCCACCAAGCCTGCAATGTCTACAAACTCAACAATGGCAGGTTGTACACGTTGTGGCTTAACAATATCAATAAGCGGTTGCATGCGTGGATCAGGTACTTCTACAATGCCTACGTTAGGCTCAATGGTACAGAATGGGTAGTTCTCAGCCGCAATGCCTGCTTTGGTAATGGCGTTAAATAAGGTTGATTTGCCAACGTTAGGTAGGCCTACGATGCCACATTTCATATAATTCCAATCATCTTTCACGCAAACTCTGCGTTGTTGTCGGTTTCGGCGATTTCACCGTGCTACTTGTACTACCTCATCCCATCAGATGTCTACACCCAGATTAGGCGTAAAAATATGAATGGAATTCTCAGTGCTTTTAATTATCCTTCACGCAATTTGAGGCGTTGTTATCAGCTTTCGGAAGTTTTTCCATGCCGCATGTCGGTTAAGGCTATTTTTTTAGTATGTAATTTTAACATTGCCGCCTCAAAGTCACCATTTAAGAGTTGAGGCATAATCTGTAGACTGTTATCAATGCATTGGTCAATCGCCGTTTGCTCATCTCTTAGTGGTGCTTTTAGCACAAAATTAACCACCTCATTGCGATCACCTGGATGACCGATACCAAGCCTCAGACGCCAGAAGTCGGCTGTACCAAGTGCAGAGGTGATATCTTTTAGGCCGTTGTGTCCACCATGCCCACCACCTTTTTTTAGTTTGACCGTGTCAGGGGGTAAGTCCAACTCATCATGAATGACTATAATTTGGGTAGGTGTGATTTTGTAATAGTTGGCTAACGCGGCTACAGCCTTGCCACTCGCATTCATGAATGTGGTTGGCTTAAGGAGCCATGTGTCTGAGCTTGGGTTCAAGTTACCGGCAAGGCCCAGAAACTTTGCATCCAGTGCAAGTTTGCTATTGGTTGAGGCCGCAAGCTGATCTATCCACCAAAACCCAGCGTTATGACGCGTTGCTTCATATTTATCGCCAGGATTACCTAAGCCTACAAATAGTTTTATGCCGCTCATGCTTTCCATCTAATCATTTTACTTAAATTGTCGTGACAATAAAAAACGCGCACTTTACGACTAAAGCGCGCGTTATTTTCATCCAACTAAAAAGCTACAGATGCTTAAGCCGCTGGAGTTTCTTCGGCGGCTGCAGATACACCACCGCGTGTTTTAGCGATTGCAGCTACAGCGGCATCATCACCGTGCGCCAACTGCACAAATTCAACACCTTTAGGTAGTTTGATTTGTGACAGGTGAATCGAGGGACCCATTTCTAGCTTAGCCACATCAACTTCGATGAACTCTGGCAACTCTTTAGCTAGGCAGCTGATGTCAGCATCTGTCTGAATGTGGGCAACAATACCCCCACCTAATTTAACTCCTGGCGCAACGTCAGCATTAATAAAGTGCAATGGCACTTTAACGTGGATTTTCTCGGTTGCACTTACACGCTGAAAGTCGATATGCTGAATAGTGTTGCGAACAGGATGCAGTTGGAAGTCACGCAATAATACGTTTTCTTTTTTACCATCAACCACTAGACCTAACACTGAAGCGTGAAATGCTTCATGACGGAATTGCATGAACAATTCTTTGGCATTCAGTTCCAGAGTGACAGCCTCTTTACCGCCACCATATACTACACCAGGCACTGCGCCTGCACGACGTAGGCGGCGGCTCGCACCCGTACCTTTTACGTCACGTTTTACTGCATTGATTTCAATAGCCATATTACTGCTCCTAAATTTACTACTTTACTACACTAAAAACTGCACACCGCGACCAGTGTGCAGGGTAAAAAATTAATCCATAAATAGTGATGACACGGAGTCTTCACTGCTGATTCTACGTATGGTTTCTGCGAGCAGGGTAGCCGTACTTAGTTGACGGATTTTGCTGCAATTGGCCGTATCCGCATTGAGTTGTATGGTGTTGGTAACGACCAGTTCATCCAGTTCGGAGTTCATGATTCTTTCTGCAGCCCCTCCAGAAAGTACCGGGTGTGTTGCATAAGCCAACACTTTGATTGCACCATGTTTTTTCAGAGCCGCGGCAGCTTCGCAAAGCGTATTTGCCGTATCAACCATGTCATCCATAATCACACAGGTGCGGCCTGCAACGTCACCGATGATATTCATCACTTTGGCTACGTTGGGTTTGGGGCGGCGCTTATCAATAATGGCCAAGTCAGAACTAAGCTGTTTTGCACATGCACGCGCACGGACCACGCCACCTACATCTGGCGAAACAACCACTAGGTTCTCATGTTTCTGGGTGAGTAAGTCTGCCAATAAAATCGGCGTTGCGTAGATATTGTCTACTGGAATATCAAAAAAGCCCTGAATTTGATCTGAGTGCAAATCCATCGTGAGTACGCGGTTTACACCAACGCCAGTCAGCATATTAGCAACTACTTTTGCTGTGATTGCAACGCGGGCAGAACGGGGGCGGCGATCTTGACGAGAGTAACCAAAGTAGGGGATGGCTGCGGTAATGCGGCCAGCAGAAGATCGGCGCAACGCATCTACCATGACCATTACTTCCATCAGGCTATCGTTGGTTGGTTGGCTTGTAGACTGCAGTACAAATACGTCACGGCCACGTACATTTTCAAGCAGTTCAACCATCACCTCGCCGTCAGAAAACCTGCCAACTGTTGCGCGACCGAGTTCAATGCCTAGATGATCTGCCACCTCCTGCGCGAGCGCTGGGTTAGCATTGCCTGTAAAGACCATCATGTTGCCGTTAGACGCCATCTGATTTCCTATCGTTGGGGTTGATTCTCACCAGCGAGATACTATTAAAAAACATAAAAAATAAAAGCGCGTAAATCATAAAATCTACACGCTTGTTATTTTTAATAATGCAGTACATATGTATGTGCTGCATGTTAAATGCATGGCTGAGGAGGAAGGATTCGAACCTTCGCATGCCGGAATCAAAATCCGGTGCCTTAACCAGCTTGGCGACTCCCCAATATTTAATCAGCGTAATATTTCAAAGGGTGCTGATCAAGCCCTCTTGCAATAAAGCCACGAAATTTTTCGGGCTTTTGCACAATTATTTTTTTTGCAATCTGCTCACTTGCCACCTCTAAAAAAACAGAAGCGCCAGAGCCGCTCATTCTAGCATCACCAAACCGTTTAAGCCATGCTAAACATGATGAAACTTCGGTATAGGTATCGCAAACTACCTTTTCCAGCTGATTGGTAAAGTCAGCACGTACATTTTTATTCAGTAAATCTCCAGCGTCTGAATGCATGATGTCTGAAAAGGCCGACATTGTCTTAGGAATTGTATCCTTTGTCAATTGCTTATTCGCAAAAACTTGTGCTGTTGAGACATGTACCTTGGGTGTAAGCACAACGTAGTAAGCATCTTTTAATTGGATGGCCTGTAATTTTTCTCCAACGCCTTCAGCCCATGCATTGTTACCATAAATAAAAAATGGCACGTCAGCACCAAGTTGGGTGCCAAGTTCAATAAGCGTTTGACGCGTTAAATTAAGCTGCCACAGCCGATTGAGCGCGAGCAAGGTCGTTGCCGCATCAGAACTGCCACCGCCAAGGCCGCCTCCCATGGGGATTTTTTTTTCGATGTAGATTTCAACGCCTTGCTGGCAGTCTGTGTGCTGCTGCAAAAGCTTGGCGGCACGCACGCATAAATCCTCATTTTCATCAATACTTGCAATAGGTTTGGCATGTTTTATCAATGGGTTTTTAGTCGGCTTTAAATAAATCGTGTCGTAAAAGTCTAACAACCTGAACACCGTTTGTAGTAGATGATAGCCATCTGCTCTTTGGCCTGTGATGTGTAAAAATAGATTAATTTTTGCAGGGGCAGGGAAGGGTTGAAAGTCGTTCATATATACTCAAAAATTAATTTTCAGCTGTTTGGGGGTAAGTGCGGACATACTGCTTCTATGATGAGCGTGAATTAACCTCAGGTTTAATCTAGGGCGCAATATTACCCCATTTTTCTATCACGAGTTTTAGGTTGACCAACTCACTTTTGAGTGAGATTTTATGGGGCAGCAGGTAGCCATTTTCATCGGCATAGTTTTGATATTCAATTTTCCAGCCATTTTGGCTAAGTGAGGTAAGCAGGCCGTTTTCATCCCAGCTGCTTGCCGTGATTGACCCTTCCGCAGGGCGACCCAGTGTCCAGTCCTGTAAGCCTTTGAGTGGCAGCTTCCACCCTAAAATTTGATATGTCAGGGTTTCGGCGTTGCTGGCTGAAGTTTGTTTGCCATTGGCCTCGGTCAATGTGATGAGTTCGGAGTTTTTAGTAATGCTTGCCACCTGCCCACCAAAAGGAGAGTGCAGATTTATCTCATCCATGCTGGGGTTGTGCTGCCAAAGCAGGCCGCCCGAAAAGCCTTTGTAATTAGACTGCACGCCGATGCGGCCTTGTAAAGAAAATTGCTGAATGCTTCCAACCCGTTTCAGATGCGCCTCATTTAGCCGCTGGGAAGATAAGGATGCGCTCGATTGAATGGGTGCGGTAGAGCATGCATTTAGTAAGCTTAGTGTGAGGCTCCATGTCAACGTGAAGATTACCCTGCGCAGGTGCTGGGGTTGCAGGCGTAACAGCATCATGGTTATGACCTGAATTTATTGGTGGTGATGATCAGCACATCATTGTCGGGGTTTTCAATCAGGGCATCTGACCATATTTTTTTTGCTTGATCGTATTCACCTTTGTGCCAAAGCACCTCACCTAAATGTGCCGCAATTTCAGGGTCGGGGTTAATGTCATAGGCTTGTTGCAGATATTTAAGCGCCTTATTCAGGTCGCCTTTTCTGTAGTATGCCCAACCTAGACTATCCAGCATGTAGTGGTCGTTGGGAGAGAGATTGAGCGCTTTCTCAATGAGTTTGACCGCCTCGTTAAGTTTAATATTGCGATCGGCAAACGAGTAACCAAGTGCGTTATACGCTGCTGCAAAATCTGGTTTTTCAGCAATCGCCCTACGTAACTCTGATTCCATAAGGTCAAACTTACCTACGCGCTCTGCTGCTAGGGCGTAGTCATATACCAAATCAGGTGTGTTGGGTAGGTTGTTTACGGTTTTTTCCAGCAATTCAAATGATTCCATATTTCGCTTTGCTTTGGCAAGAATAGAGGCTTGTGACTGAATCACTAAAATCTGCTGTTCTGTGGTTAAGCCTTCCAGGGAGTCTAATAACGCAATTGCACTATCGGCAGATTGCTTACGTGCTACGAGATTGGCCAAGCCAAACTGTGCTTCAAGGTATCTGGAACCATCGGAAACTTTATTGTACCAACTCATGGCGGCGACATCGTGTTGTTGCTTCTCAGCAACCTGCGCGAGGTAGATGTAAAGCTGATCAGCGTCTTTAAAATCAAGCGCCAATGCCTGCTTAAAATAGTTTTCTGCAGCAATGTAGTCACTCGCCTGATAGGAAAGCAGGCCAATAATTGCATTAAGGTCGGCGCGGTTGTCGGCGCTATTTTTGCCGGCATGATCCAAAATAATGGGGTAATGCGTTTTAGCCGCGTCAAATTGCTTTTGCGAAACAAGCACTTTAGCTAAATTAATACGCACTTCGTTATTCTCAGGCTTTTCTTTAAGGTAGCTCTCGTAGAATGCGATGGCCGCTTGAGGTGACTTTTTAAACAGCACCTGACCTTTTAATAGCGCGGCAACATTCCAGTGGGGGTGCAGGGCCTCAGCTTTATCCAGTGCTTTGATTGCGACTTCATCCTGATTCGCGTTGTGGGCTGCCTGTGCAATTGCAAATTGTGCCTCTGGCAGATCTTGGTAAGGTTTTGCCAAAGATTCAATCAGTTTTAGAATCGCCAGTTTGTCAGCGCTTCTATTAAACAGGGAGTTGAGATATAAAAAACCAGAGGCTCGGGTGTCTTCTTTTTTGAGCAGTTGTGCTAAATAAGGTTGTACCTGCTCAAGGTTGCCTGTGGCAATCAGCATTTCTGTCATGGCCTGCTGCGCTTCGGTGGAGTTTGGGTCTAGTTCCGCCCATAGCTTGATTGCAGGGATGGCGAGGTTGGAAATGTTGGCATAAGCTGCTATTTTTGCGGCGCGTTCCGCCAGTCTTGCATCTTGCTCAGATTTTGCTAATTCATAAAAAATGGCACCCGAAGTGCCTACTTCTCCACGCTGACCAGCAATCTCGCCCACTAGATATTTATATATAAATTCAGGATGCAGTGTTTTTTCTGCATCGGTTTGGGGGTGTTCGATATTTGCTGAGCTTGCAGTGGTTGCGTTCTGTTTAAGACGCTGCTGATTGGCGCAGGCATTTAAGGTGATGGCTGTCGAAAGTATCAAGATCCAAGTGGCACTTTTAGACATAGGTGTAGGCTTTATTTTCAGTATGCTCATAAAATGTAGTGTGATGTATCGTTTTTTAGCTGGTGATGATTAAGATAAAGTATTTTTGATATAAAAGCCAACCTTTATGACCGGAGTTTATCAAAGCTGTGTTTAACACTGTATGATACGCTCTTGTTTCTTAGTCCGTGACAGTTGTGGCAAGTTCCTACATAATAATAAGTTGACTATCATTTAGGTCACTTAAATTCATTTGAGGTTGAACCATCATGTTGGGCTTGAGGTTGGGATGTGACCTGAATTGGACTTTTTGTTGAGCAGAAAATAGTTTGGTAACTGTTTGTAATTAAACGAATGTTTTAAAATTGAGCGACTATGAATAATTATACAGTAGAGGCGATTGAGCTAACGCGGCTTTATGGTGGCAGGGAAGCTGTAAGCAATGTAAATTTCACATTAAGTAAAGGTGAGGTGTTAGGTTTTCTGGGCCCCAATGGTGCAGGTAAATCCACAACGATGAAAATGCTCACTGGCAACTTGGCGCCAAGCCGAGGCAGTGTGAAGATTTGCGGTATTGATATGATGGAGAATCCGAAAGAAGCGAAGGCTTTAATCGGCTATTTGCCAGAGATGCGTCCATTATATAAAGAGCTTACTGTAGACGAGTATCTGGTGATGGCAGCGCGATTGCATCGCGTAAGTGCCAAGCATATGAAAAGCGCAGTAGAAAATGCAAAAGAACGCTGCGGCTTGGGGCATATGAGTAAGCGTTTGATTGAGAATCTATCAAACGGCTATCAGCAGCGTGTAGGCATTGCGCAGGCGATTATTCACAGACCGATGGTGGTGATTTTAGATGAGCCAACTGTCGGTCTGGATCCGATTCAGATACGTGATATCCGCGCATTGATTCGAGAGGTGGGCTGCGAGCACAGCGTGATTATTTCAACCCACATTCTGCCAGAGGTGGAGATGGTGTGCGATCAGGTGCAGATTATTGATAAAGGCAAATTGGTATTTAACGGTTCAATCGATGTACTTAAACGTCAGCGCGTAGGCAATAAATTATTGATTGGTTTGCGTCACCCGCCTGCGATGGATGAGGTGCTGAGAATTGCGGGCGTCTCAGAGGCTGAAAGTTTAGAAAATGGCATGGTCAGGGTGCGTTTTGCTGAAGGTGCTACACCTGCTGAGGCAATTGTGCAAACAGCCGTGCAGCAGGGTTGGGGTTTATATCAAATTGCACCTGACCAAACGAGTTTGGAAGATGTATTCGTACAGCTTACTTATCAAGAGCAGGCCGCAGTTTAAGGTCGTACATTGATCGACTTCATTATGATAAATCGGAAATTTAGGGTTTTATATGATTATTAATGTTGCAAGAAAAGAGCTGAAAAGTGTGTTTGCATCACCTATGGGCTGGATCATTCTCTCATTGTTGATGTTTGCGTTTGGTACGCAGTATCTTAATGGTGTGAATGATTACTTTGCGGTGATGTCGGGCGCGATGCGCCCAGCAGAGCGCACAGGCGTTACGCAGTTTGTGGGGCAGTCTGTGTATGGGTTGGCTTCATTTATTATGCTGTTTGCGGTACCACTGCTTTCTATGAGGCTGATTGCTGAAGAGCGTCGCAGTCAAACCCTGCCATTTTTATTTAGCGCGCCTATTTCACTGACTGAAATTGTCGTGGGTAAATTTTTAGGCTTGGTAGCATTTTTGAGCATTCTTATTGTATTTATTGTTGGGATGCTCACCACGCTGAATATTTGGTCTGATATTGATTTTGGCTTTTTACTAGCTAACTCACTAGGTCTGTTGCTTATGGTGGCGAGTTTTTCGGCATTGGGTATTTATTTTTCCAGCCTCACGCAGCAGCCTGTGATTGCGGCGATTTTAACGTTTATTGCCTTATTTGCCTTGATGATGCTAGATCGTTTCTTTGCCAGCGACCCAACCAATATCGTTGGCAGTTTGTCACTCACACGCCATTTTCAATCATTTTCGAATGGTTTGATTGATAGCGCTGATGTTGTTTATTTTATTTTATTTGCCGCAACATTTTTAACCTTAACTGTGCGTCGCTTAGATGCCGACCGCTTACGTGGATAGCCCGTATGTTTTATAAACCACGCGTGTTCTCACTTGTCTTTTATTCCGCGGGAAAATTTTGTTCAGTTGGGCGTATGAATAACTACGCCACACCTTTACAAACTTTTCCTGTGAAACAAAATCCTACGCGCTAATCACGCGTATTTACAAAACATACGAGCTTTGGAATTTTTGCTATGAATATCAATCGTAAATTACGTTTTCAATTATTAGTTCAAAACTGGTTTTTTGTCGTTCTGT
The DNA here is from genome assembly GCA_028688575.1 of Methylotenera sp. Taxonomy (GTDB): domain Bacteria; phylum Pseudomonadota; class Gammaproteobacteria; order Burkholderiales; family Methylophilaceae; genus Methylotenera. The sequence goes on from JAQTXW010000047.1 coordinate 8,851, forward strand.
TTTTGATGTTAGTCGTCTTGCTTGGTTTTTTGGCCAGTGAGTATCGTGTTGCTAGGGATATTACGCAAGCTAACCGCAATATATTGACAGAAGGTAGTGTCAATGTGCTCAAGCAGATGCAAGCGCCGATTAACATCACGGTCTATGCCACTAAGGATGATGCCTCTAGTGGAGATGTATTCCGTAAGGGTATTGTTGATTTCGTTGCACGTTATCAACGTGAAAAAAGAGATATCAAGCTCACCTTTATTAATCCGTCTGAAGAGCCAAAATTAGCTCAGGATGCTGGTGTTAAAGTCGATGGTGAAGTTGTGGTTGAGTTTCAAAAACGCGTTGAACACATCACCCCACCTTTTGCTGAGCAGGAATTTACCAACCTGCTGGTCAGGCTGTCACGCACCAATCAGCAGGCTATTATGTACCTAGATGGTCATGGCGAGCGGAATTTGTTAGGGGTTAAAAATCATGATTTAGGCGAGTTTGGCAAGCAGTTGGAAACCAAGGGCTTTAAGTTTGCAAACCCTGACCTCACGATTGCACAAGCAGTACCTAGCAATGGCGCAATGCTTGTCATTGCCAGCCCGCAGGTGGATGTGAGTGAGATTGAAGCGAAAAAAATTCAAACCTACGTGGAGTCTGGCGGCAATTTATTATGGTTGCTGGATGATGACAACTATCGTGGCCTGCAAGATTTGGCAGAATATCTGAACTTGGAAGTTTCACCAGGGGTTGTGCTTGATATGGCTTCTGCTCAGTACGGCGCTGATGCTCGTGTTGCATTTGCCAGCCTTTATGGCGAGCATCCAATCACAACCAACTTTATGTTGCGTACTTTATTCCCTGAGGCGCACGAAGTGAGTGCTTCGAGTTCGTACGAAAAAGGCTGGAAAGTGGCCAGGCTGGTAGAGGTGGCTCCTAATGGCTGGCTGGCTGGTGAGAAGTTGGCAAAGGATGCAAAAATTGCATTTAATCCTAAAAAAGATAAACGTGGGCCTATCAATGTGGGGGTGGCGCTGGAACGCGTTTACGGCAAAAAAGGTCAGCGTATTGTGGTGATGGGTAACGCCAACTTTTTATCCAACACCTTTATCACCAATGGTGGCAATCTGGATTTTGGTATCAACGTCATTAACTGGCTGGCAGGGGATGACAACCTGATTACAATTCAGCCTATGCCATTAAAGGATATTAACGTTACGATTCCTGATACCGATCAAGGCCGGCTTGTTGCCTGGACTGTATTTCACGCGTTCCAATACTTTATTCCACTGGTTTTTTTGATAGCAGGGTTCTATCTGTGGTGGAAACGCAGGCGCGCATAATTTTAGATGGCATTAATTAGTTGAAGGTATAGTATGAAAAAACGTTGGTTACTTAATCTTATTTTGCTGGCTGTCGTTGCAAGCTTGGTGACGTTTTTATATGTGCGCCCTAAAACAGAAGTGAAGCAGAGTGTGGAGCATGAAGTTTCTGCATATAAACTCTCTGAGTTTAATATGATTAATGTGGAGTTTCCAGCAAAAGCAGCAGTCGTATATGAAAAAATAAATGGCTACTGGCAGATTACATCTCCCTACAAGACACGTGCGGACCAAGCTTCTGTGCAACGTATTTTAGCGATAGTTGCAGCCAGAAGCTCAGAAAGAATTGCTGCTGATGATATCGAAAAGTTTGGTTTAAATGCGCCAGCTCTTAGGTTGAAATTGTATCGAGATAAAGAAAATTTCGAGGAGTTTCTATTTGGTACACATAGCCCGTTAACAGACCAACAGTACGTGTTGCACAGAAATACGGTGTATTTGATTGATAACATCTACGCTGAATCTGCCTCTACGCAACTGATTGAAATGGTGGATAAATCACCATTGAAACCAACAGAAAAAGTAGTGGGCTTTGATTTTGGACGCTTGGAACAGTGGGAAGCAGCTAGGCTTAATGTGGATCTCATTGATGGGAAATGGAACGTTTCTATTAAAGAGGCTGCGCCCGACCAAAATGAGCTCAATGAATGGCTGGACTTTTCATGGCTGCAGAACCGGGCTAAATCGGTTGAATTATATACACCTGACAGAAAAACTGTTTATCCCTCATTGAAGGTAAAAATGGCTGATGGTAGCAAAGTCCATTTTGACAAAATTCAGGAGGCGCCAGATTTGCTATTGGCACGTCCTGATGAGGGTATTATCTATACTTTTCCATCAGATGCAGGTTTTGTGATGTTGAATCCTCCTGTTCACTTGCCTGGCAAATAGGCAGGACCGCATAAATAATGGCTTTAAGGTTCTTGTCAGGAGCGGACTCAATCCATCCATTTTGCCGAATTAAGCTAGGCTTATGCCCGAACTCCCTGAGGTAGAAACGACCAGGCTTGGGCTGCTGCCCTTGCTGGATCAGACCGTGACGCGCGTTGTTGTACGTAACGCGTCGCTACGCTGGCCTATTTCCGCCGACTTGCCTGCCTTGCTTGAAAGGCGCATTCTCAAAAAACTTACCCGCCGCGCAAAGTACATTTTGGCGCATTTTGAGCATGGTGTGCTTTTGTTGCACTTGGGGATGTCCGGGCGCCTGTGCTTGTTGGCTCCTGACGATGTTTCAGGACAAGTTGCTGCACCAGAAAAGCATGACCATTTGGATATCTGTTTTAATGGAGGGCAAGTCTTGAGGTTGCGTGATCCTAGGCGTTTTGGCGCGGTGTTATGGGCGGGTGCTAGCCCAGAAACGCATGTTTTACTGCGTTTGCTAGGGCCAGAACCGCTCGAAACCAGTTTTACTGGGGCATATTTGCATCAGCAGCTACGCAACCGCAAGGCAGCCATCAAAAACGTAATCATGGATAGTCACGTGGTAGTTGGGGTAGGAAATATTTATGCTAGCGAATCATTGTTTCGTGCGCGCATTCACCCCGAAACCCCTGCTAAAAACTTAACGCTACAACAGTGTGATGTATTGGTAGCAGAAGTGAAGGTGACCCTAAATGCGGCATTGCTTGCGGGCGGTAGCAGCTTGCGTGATTTTTTTGGTGCAGATGGTAACCCTGGGTACTTTCAGCAGCAGTATTTTGTTTATGGTAGAACGCATGCGCCATGTCGCGTATGTGGCAATCCTGTTGCAATGATCAGGCAGGGACAGCGTTCAACATTCTACTGCAAGCAATGTCAGCATTAAGCTGCGCCTAATGCTGATGGTGTCTAGCTGCGTGTTCATGCAAATAACCATGCGGTTTGCTCGGGCTGCCACCAATTTTTTGCGGTAACAGCGAGCCTGCAATCATTGCAACAATGCTTACACCCAGGCCGATGAGTTGAGGTGGAATTAAACCCTCCTCTCCAATCAGCACCTCTATTAATACCCATGTGCCAATGCCGCCAATAATGGCGGCTAGCGCACCTTGTGAGCTTGATTTTTTCCAGAAAGCACCGAATACCAGTGGTACAAAAGCACCAGCAAGTGTGATTTTATAAGCAGACTCTACCATGCCGAAGATCGATCGCTCAGAATTTAGGGCATAAAACAAAACGCATAGACCAAAACCCACAAGGCAAATACGCATCACTTTCAGAAAGCCTTTGTCACTCAAGTGCGGCATATAACCTTTAACAATGTTTTCAGCAAAAGATACAGATGGTGCTAGTAAAGTGGCGGATGAACAGCTCATGATTGCAGATAATACGGCACCAAAAAATATCACCTGCGCAATCAGCGGCGTATGTTGTAAAACTAAAGACGGTAACACGCGCTGAGAGTCTGATACCACTAACGGGCCAAAGTAGCCTGGGTCGATAAGCGTAGCAGCATAAGCAATAAACATTGGAACAAAGGTAAAGCAGAAGTAAACCGAGGCCCCTAAAATGGAGCCCCACAGTGCAACTTTGGCACTCTTGGCAGAGGTGATGCGCTGGAATACGTCCTGTTGTGGGATGGACCCTAGCATCATGGTTATCCAGCCACCAAGGAAGGTGAGCCATACACCCCAGTTAGCTTCTTTGGGGAAAAAGTCTAACTTTCCTGCTGCGTTGGCATGATCAATCACTGGGGCAATGCCACCCGTTAAGCCAGAAACAATATTGCCGATATAGAGCAGGCCGCCAATCACCACAATCATCTGTACAAAATCCAATACTGCTACCGATAGCATCCCGCCTAGCGTGGTGTAGGTTAGCACAATTACTGTGCCTAAAATCATGCCGGCCTCTTCGCTGACCGCACCGTCGGTAATGATGTTGAAGATAAGACCCAATGCCTTGATTTGTGCTGCAACCCAGCCCAGATATGAAATCACAATGGCAATGGTTGTGAGCACTTCAACCGTACGGTTATAGCGCATGCGGTAAAAGTCACCCAGCGTGATGATATTCAGCTTATAAAGTTGAGTGGAAAAGAAAAAGCCCGCGATGATTAAACACATGCTGGCGCCAAAAGGGTCTGCAGCAACGCCGTTTAAGCCATCTGTCACAAAGGTTGCGGATACGCCAAAAATAGCTTCGGCGCCAAACCAAGTGGCAAACACCGTTGCCATGACGATGGGCAGTGGAAGATGGCGGCCTGCAACAGCATAATCTTTGGTATTTTTGACGCGTGTGGCTGCAAGCAGGCCAATAGTAATTGAAATAAGTAAGTAGACAACAACAAACCAAATCAACATCGAGATATCCCCAAAAAATCTTAAGTCTTACTCTTCACGCGTCCATATCTGTGAACGGCCGAATAATGAGATGCCTATATAGCCGCGAACTTCCAGCTTGTTTCCAGACTCGTCCAGTTTCATCAGGCAGCGGTAGGTCTTGCCATTTTCAGGGTCCAGAATTTCACCACCTTCGTAGCTGTCACCTTTTAACTGAATCCCTTCTACTATCGTCATGCCAATGATGCGCTTTCCTTTGCGATCATCGGTGCATTTGTCACAGACTGCATCACCTGTATCTGTCGGTAGTAGCCCTTTTTCAATGACCGCACTGTACGCATTATTTTGCTCTGTGATTCTGATCAGTGACCTCGGTTTGCCAGACTTGTCATCTATACTTTTCCAGAGACCTGCAGGCGTATGGCTTGCCGCAAGCGTGCTATGCGCTAAGGTAAGTAACATGAGGTATAAAATACCGATCAGACTATTTTTCATGACAAACTCCTGACGTTAAATAATAAAGAAAATGCTGATAGCGAATGATATTTGAATGATCGCCATGAGTACGATAGCCAACACCATACGTTTTTGCCAAACGCTTTGCTGCTGTTGGTAGTTAATTAATTTTTCAATGGATTGCCTAAGAGGAGTGTTCAGTTCTGCTTGTGTTTCTTGTGACAATAACTGATGAAGCAGTCTGGGCATTTGCGGTAAAGTTTGTGCGATGTGCGGCAGTTCGCTCTTAACGTTCTTGATTATTGAACGCCAGCCTACTTGCTCACTCATCCACCTGCTTAAAAATGGTTGCGCACTTTTCCATAAATCCAGATTAGGGTCCAACTCGCGACCTAGCCCTTCAATATTAAATAAAGTTTTTTGCAGCATGATAAGCTGTGGCTGAATGATGACACCAAAGCGTCGCGCCATCTGAAATAAACTAAGCAGCGTTCGCGCAAAAGAAATGTCTTTAATCGGCTTGTCGAAAATCGGTTCGCAAATCGCGCGGACAGCGGTTTCCAGTTCTTCGCGCCTGGTGTCCGCGGGTACCCAGCCAGAATCAATGTGGGCTTGTGCAACATCCCGATAATCACGATTGAAAAATGCCAGAAAATTGCGCGCGAGATAATATTTATCCGTGTCGTTCAGGGTGCCCATGATGCCAAAGTCAAGGGCGATATATTTCCCATCATCTGCAACCTGAATATTGCCTGGGTGCATGTCGGCATGAAAAAAACCATCTCTGAATACTTGGGTAAAAAATATTTCTACCCCCTCTTTTGCCAATTTAGGGATGTTTATCCCCTTGGTAACCAGCAACTCACGCTGACTGATAGGTGTGCCATGCATGCGCTGCATGACCATGACTTCTTTACGACACCAGTCCCAGTGCACTTCCGGCACAATGAGCAAGGTCTGATCTGAAAAATTACGTCTGAGCAGGCTGCAGTTTGCGGCTTCCAGTGTTAAGTCCAGCTCGCTTTGCGTATGTCTTGCGAATTCGGCAACAATTTCGCGAGGTTTAAGTCGCTTAACCTCATTGGAAAGCCACTGCAACAATCCTGCGATAATATCCATCAACTGTAAATCTTTAGCAATGGTTTTGTCGATATCAGGGCGCAGCACCTTGACGGCGACTGGCTCGCCATTTCGCAAGTGTGCAAAGTGTACTTGAGCGACAGATGCGCTGGCGATAGGTGTTTCATCAAATTGTGCAAATAGTGCTGATAGCGGTTGGTCAAATGCGCCTTGAATGACCAGGCAAACCTCTTCATAACTGAAAGGTGGTACCTGATCTTGAAGTTTGGCTAATTCATCGGCAATGTCAAGCGGAATCAAGTCTCTGCGAGTAGAGAGCATTTGTCCGAATTTAACAAAAATCGGGCCGAGCGTTTCCAACGCCAGCCGAATACGTACACCGCGTGATTGATCGTGTCTGCGCCAGAAAAATAAGCCGCTAATCAGGAATCTTAATGGTCTTAATTGGCTATGGCTGAGGAAAAACTCATCCAAGCCAAAGCGTAAGCTGATAAAAATAATATAAAAGAGGCGAAAAATGCGCATCACTGATTAAACGCTATCTGGAGTATTTGGGTTAAGGTTGTTTTTTGTGGGCTTACAATTTGCGAGTTTGCTCAGTCTTTTTTCCAGTCTTGCAACATCACTGCGCAATGTATCCACTTCAAGATTAAACTGCTCCACATGGCGCTTTTTTGCAAGCATGGGTTTTTCTTCCTGCCAGTATTCACTCAGCATCTGTGCCGAATTTTTGGCGCTCGCCTTGAGTGCTTGTATGGTGCCGCGCCCAAAACTGGTTAACCTGTATGCTGGCACATCACCAATCAGCTTGCCCAGATCGTCCTCAATATCCCAGCGTAAGTGCGACAACACTTTTGCCAGCGCAGTGGCTAGCTCGGCATCTCCAGCAACTGCAATCTCGAGTTTTGCGGCTTCATCATTTGTCATGAGTCTAGGTAATAAACTGGCGGGGATGGTAATACAGGCGTCTGGTGTGTGAGTTTCGCCAGCAATCGCTAAGCTACCACTCTCAAGTATCACAAGCGAGGTACGCACTGGCGGAATGTGAATCTGCACGACTTTTGCTGCAAATGGCGACAATAGGCCGCTTGCCCAACTGTTTTGCGCAATGATGTGCTGCAACACCTGCGTGTAAAGACCCTTAATCATCAGGTTTTGTAACCTTTATGGAGTGCCACAACACCTGCAGAGAGGTTGTAATAATCCACTTTGCAGAAGCCTGCTTCTACCATCATCTGTTTCAATGTTTCTTGATCAGGATGCATGCGTATCGATTCAGCCAGATACTGATAACTTTCTGCATCGTTGGCAAGCAGTTTTCCCATTAAAGGCAGTAATTTGAATGAGTAAGCATCGTAAATTTTTGATAGTGGCTGCCATACTTTAGAAAATTCCAGGACTAATAGCCTACCACCCACTTTAAGTACGCGCTGCATTTCAGCCAGCGCCTGATCTTTGTGCGTCATGTTGCGCAACCCAAAGGCAACAATCACGCAATCAAAATGCTGGTCAGGAAAAGGCAGTTTCTCGGCGTCACATTGCAGTGCCTGCGCATTTAAGCCCGCATCTATTAATCGATCTCGGCCCACGCTTAGCATGGAAGCATTAATGTCCGTCAGTATGACTTGACCTTCTGCGCCTACTTGCTTGGCAAACAGTCTGGAAAGGTCACCACTGCCGCCCGCTATATCCAGCACCTTGTCGCCAGGCATCACTCCACTGACGCTGACAGCAAAGCGCTTCCAACTGCGGTGCAGCCCAGCAGACATCACGTCATTCATCAGGTCATATTTACTCGCTACTGAATGGAAAACCTCAGCCACTTTTTTGGCTTTTTCACTTTCTTCAACCGTTTTAAAGCCAAAGTGCGTTTTTTGCTCTGTCGTCATTTAATCTTATGCTCAAGTTGTGTGCTTGCGGGGGTGCCCAGCAGCATCCAGTTTGCCAATATATTCCAGCCAAAGCGCGTCGTAGTTTTGTGCCAGATCATATAAATAATCCCATGAGTATAGTCCAGTGTCATGACCATCGCTAAAAGTGAGTTTGATGGCATAGTTACCCACAGGTGCAATGGCGGTGATGTTGACGTCTTCTTTATCAACTTGCAGGACCTCCTGACCGTGCCCGTGTCCGCGTACTTCAGCTGATGGTGAATATACGCGCAGAAACTCGCAAGACAGCATGCACTCTGTGTTGTTGTCAAATTTGATTTCTAACAGGCGCGAGCTCTGATGTAATTTGATGTCAACAGGTTTAGGTGGTTGGCGATTATTTTCACTCATGGCGATTTGCATGTTTTTTTTAAAATAAGATGATACCAGAATGGCATCAATCTCAGGCAATCCTGTAGATAACCGCTTATATTTAATAAGTAACCGTTTGTCAGAATTTTAAATATTAAGCAAATATAGTGAACCGATTTATTTGCATATTCAACCAACAGTGATAAAGTTACACTACCTAAAAGTGGTTTAAGGACCATCATGGCAGATAATAAATTATCATATCAATTTGCAGCATACTCAGAGTGGCGCAAAGCGCTGGTAGACACTATTTGCGATTATCGCAGCTGGCTTAATGAGCAGGAACTTAATGATGCGCAGGTAGATCAGCGCATACAGCAGCTGTTAGATCGCCTGCGTGAAGATAAACTCAATGTTGCTTTTGTGGCAGAGTTTTCTCGCGGAAAATCAGAGTTAATCAATGCGATTTTCTTTGCCGGCTATGGCACGCGCTTACTCCCATCTAGCGCTGGTCGCACCACCATGTGCCCGACCGAGTTGCTCTATGATAAATCCAGGCCAACCTCAATCATGATGTTGCCCATTGAAACGCGCCTTTCAGATGCTACCACCTCTGAATACAAGCGCTATCCGGATGAATGGAAAACGGTAACGTTTGACGTTGACTCAAACGAGAGCATGGTGAATGCTTTTAAAGAGGTGAGCAGCACTAAGCCTGTATCCTTGCAAGAGGCTGAAAGATACGGCCTTTATGACCCCAATAGTGCAGATGACGCATTGAGTGTGAATAAGGATGGCACTATCGACGTGCCATGCTGGCGTTATGCCATGATTAACTTCCCGCATCCGTTACTGGAGCAGGGCTTGGTGATTCTGGATACCCCAGGGTTAAATGCGATCGGTACTGAGCCAGAACTCACGCTCAATATGTTGCCCAATGCCCACGCGGTGTTGTTTATTTTGGCGGCTGACACTGGTGTGACTAAATCTGAAATTGATGTATGGCGTCAATATATCAGCGGTACGCGCTGGAAGCAAAAAGGCCGTTTGGCTGTGCTCAATAAAATTGATGGCCTGTGGGATGAGCTTAAAAACGAACATGACATACAACTGGAGCTTACCAAGCAGGTAAGGACCAGTGCGGATTTGCTCGGGCTTGAAACGCATCAGATTTATCCGGTATCTGCACAAAAAGGCCTGCTGGCTAAAGTCAATGGCGATGAGGCGCTACTTGAAAGAAGCCGCGTGCTAGAGTTGGAAAAAGCGCTGTCAAATGAATTGATTCCATCCAAAAAAGAAATCGTCCGAGATAATACGCAGAATGAGATCGAGGATTTAATTGCCAATTCCCATATAATTCTAGATGCCAGAATTTCAGGTGTAAGAGAGCAGTTGGGCGAACTTCGTGGTCTTCGAGGCAAGAACGAAGATGTGGTTGAGCACATGATGAATAAAGTCAAAGTTGATAAAGAAAACTTTGAAAAAGGCTTGCAACGATTCCAAGCCTTGCGCAGTATTTTTTCTCAGCATACCAACCGTTTGTTTACCCTGTTAGGGATGGAGTCGCTCAAGGCGCATGTACACAGCACACGTGAAACCATGGTGGACGCAAACTTCACCAAAACCATGCGTGTTGCGATGGATAACTTTTTTAGCGAACTCAAAAATCGTTTGGTTTCTTCTGACGCACAGATTGACGAAATCAAGCAGATGATGGATGTGATGTATGAAAAGTTCTCTAAAGAACACGGATTGAGAAAATCTGAACCACCCGTGTTTTCAACCTTGCGCTACCAAAAAGAAGTATCCAAACTGGAGCGCGCTTATAAAGAGCAATTCAACACAGCTTTCAATATGATTGCACACGAAAAAATGACCTTGACCAGCCGTTTTTTTGAAACACTGGCAAGTCGCGTAATTCACGTGTTTGAGGTGGCGAACCGTGATATTGAGAATTGGTTAAAGGCTGTGATTGCACCTATGGAGTCTCAGGTGCGCGAGCATCAGTTGCAGTTGCGTAGACGTTTGGAAAGTATTAAACGTATCTATAAAGCAACCGATACATTGGAAGATCGTATTTCTGAATTAGAGGCGATAGAGAAGAGTATCCAAGTGCAGCTGGATGATTTGAATGTCCTGCGTATGCACATGAAAAATGCGCTTGCATTTGAGGCGCTAGATGAGGTTGTGGCCGCTTGATGGTTTTTATGTGGTAATGTTTTTGTTAAGTAAAATAAAAAAGCCAGCCTTAAAGCTGGCTTTTTTCGCACTGTACATTCGCAAGGTCTGTTGGTGAAGTGGTGTTAATGGCTTTTCAGCATCAGCGTTTTCATTTTTTGCATGGCTTTTTGTTCGATTTGGCGTATACGTTCTGCAGAAACACCAAACTCGTCTGCAAGTTCATGTAGTGTTTTGCTGTCATTTTCTTGCAGCCAGCGTGC
>JAQTXW010000048.1 GCA_028688575.1 Methylotenera sp.
CCCGCTTGTACCAAATGTTTATGCGTTGCTGAACAAGCCAGCAAGGCAGGAATCGCCAAGCGCGCTTCACTCACGTTTCTATCTGAAAGAATAAGAATATTGAAACCATCTTTAACTGCTTGCTCTGCGGCGCGGGTGACACTGGCAACGGCTGCTGCCATGCCAGCCTTGCCTTGCGCGGCAGGGTAGGTAATGTCCATCAGCAAAGATTTGTGTTGATTTTGCGTGAGGGTAGCAATCGCCTTTAACTGTTCCAGCTCATTTAACGTGAGTACTGGCTGACTGGCTTCTAAACGTACGGGTGGATTGGTTTCGTCAATGGCCAATAAATTAGGTTTGGGGCCAATAAAGGTGGTCAGCGACATTACCAATTCTTCACGAATCGGGTCAACTGGCGGGTTGGTCACTTGCGCGAATAATTGCTTAAAGTAATTGTACAAAAGCTTTGGCTTTGCAGATAACACAGGCAGTGCAGCATCGTTACCCATCGAGCCATAAGCTTCTTCGCCCGTTTGCACCATCGGTTGCAATACAAATTTAATGTCTTCTTGTGTGTAACCAAAGGCTTGCTGAATGTCCAGCAAGCTTGCGGTTAATTTAAAATCACTTTCAACTTTTGGCATATCGTGCAAAAAGTAGCGAGATTTTTTCAACCATTGCTGGTAAGGCTTGGCGCTGGCAAGTGCATTCTTGACTTCAGCATCGGCAATAATACGGCCTTGCTCCATGTCTATCAGCAACATTTTGCCAGGCTCTAACCGCCATTTTTTAACGATTCTTTCTTGCGGGAATGTAATCACGCCCATTTCTGACGCCATCATTACAATGTCATCATCGGTTACCAAATAACGTGCCGGACGCAAACCATTACGGTCTAAAGTTGCGCCCACCATGCGCCCATCGGTAAACGCAACGGCGGCTGGGCCATCCCATGGCTCCATGAGTGCCGCGTGGTATTCATAAAAGGCACGGCGCTCATCTTCCATCAAGGGCTTGCCCGCAGCATCTTTTGCACCCCAAGCTTCAGGAATCAACATCATCATGGCATGTGGCAAGCTGTAACCACCTGCTACCAGCAGCTCTAAGCAATTATCAAAACAGGCAGAATCAGATTGACCTTCAACAATCAGAGGCCACAGTTTTTCTAAATCTTCACCAATGAGGCTCGACTTCATGGTTTCATGGCGCGCCGCCACCCAATTGACATTGCCTTGAATGGTGTTGATTTCACCATTGTGCGCAATCATGCGGAACGGATGGGCTAAATCCCAAGCGGGGAAGGTATTGGTAGAAAAACGTTGATGCACCAGCGCCAAGGCAGAAACCACCGTGCCATCGCTTAAATCTTTGTAATAAACGCCCACTTCATTGGCCAGCAGCATGCCCTTATAGACGATAGTGCGGGATGAAAGTGATGGCAGATAAAATGCCGCATTATCTTTTAATTCTAGTGCGCGCACCGCATGCTCTAAGCGTTTGCGAATGACAAATAATTTGCGCTCAAATACGTTCTGGTCTGTACCTGATGATGCAATAAACACCTGACGCATCACTGGCTCAACCTCACGGGCAGCCTGCGCAATGTTGCTGTTATCCACAGGCACATCACGCCAACCCAATAATGTTTGGTTTTCTTCTGCAATGATTTTTGTGAATAAGGCTTCACATGTGGCACAATTTTTAGCATCCTGCGGCAAGAACACATTGCCTACTGCGTACTGCCCTGCTTCTGGCAAGGTGAAGCCAAGTTTGGCCGCCTCTTTGCGCATAAATGCATCTGGCATTTGCATTAGCAAGCCTGCACCATCGCCTAATTTAGGGTCGTAGCCTGTTGCACCACGGTGCGTGAGGTTGGTGAGCAGCTCCAAACCTTGCTGTACAATTTTGTGGCTTTTTTTGCCCTTGATGTGCGCTACAAAACCCACACCACAGCCATCGCGCTCATTACTCGGGCGATATAAGCCCTGCGCTTTAGGTGCTAACAAATTATTGTTTGTCTGATTTAACGTTTGATTCACTGCTTGCTCCATCAACCTTAACCCTCATGTTTGAGTACACTTTAGCCATCTTACTACCAATACAAAATACGCTGGCGTGATAGAAATAAGCAAAAAGTGTGCGAGTTATTATTTGTTAGCAGTTATTTTACATATTTATTAACAAATATTTATAAAAATCATAAAGTTATAAGTTTATCTGGAATCTTGTTACAGAGATTTTTGCAAGTTAGTCGCTAAAATTAATACGCTAAAACCAAATTGGCGCACCAAGTTAGTGCGGACAATTTTCATATGCACCGTTTTAGAACTTTTAAGTGATTAACGCTAAAAGATGGACGGCGAAAAGTAGCCAAAGTACACGAGATAAAAACACTGCCTAGCACGCCTTTAGTAGCACATGTATAAGTACTGCTTATCATGCAAGCTGAAGCATTACTAATTATAAGGCTTACAGGGAAGGTAAAAAGGTTTGGGCTAAAGTGCCTATCAAATAAACAAACTTTAAGCACAAAAAAAAACCGCAACATTAGTTGCGGGTTTTCCTAACTAAAAGCTCCCTTACACCACGCCTTGGTCAATCATTGCATCTGCCACCTTACGGAAGCCCGCAATGTTTGCACCCAACACCAAGTTGGTTGGCTCGCCAAATTCTGCCGCTGCTTCACTTGCACGAATATAGATATTTTTCATGATGTCTTTTAATTTGGCATCTACTTCGTCAAATGTCCATTGTTGCATGCTGCTGTTTTGCGCCATTTCTAATTGACTAGTCGCCACACCACCCGCGTTAGCCGCTTTACCTGGGCCGTAGCAGATTTTAGCCTTCAGGAACGCTTCAACCGCTTCAGGGGTTGAAGGCATGTTGGCACCTTCAGAAATACAAATGCAGCCATTTTTCAATAACTCTTTAGCATCAGCTTCGTTCAGCTCATTTTGCGTTGCACTTGGAAATGCCGCCTGACAAGGCACAGACCACACCGCGTTTCTACCTGCAGGGTAAGCGCTCACAGGAGTATATTTTGCGTCTTTATGCGTTTCTAGGTATCTCTCTAGCGATGCGCCTTCAACTTCTTTCAGTTGTTTAAGCAAGGCTAAATCAATGCCTTTTTCGTGATAGATAAAACCGCGTGAGTCACTACATGTGACGGCTTTAGCACCTAATTGGTGCAATTTTTGAATCGTGTAAATCGCAACATTACCCGCACCAGAAACAACGCAGGTTTTGCCATTGAGTGAATCACCACGGCCTTCAAGCATGTTTTGTGCAAAGTAAACAGCACCGTAACCCGTGGCTTCAGTACGCGCTAATGAGCCGCCCCAGTTAAGTTTTTTACCAGTTAACACGCCTTCGTAGCTGCCTGTTAGGCGTTTGTATTGGCCATACATGTAGCCAATTTCACGGCCACCCACGCCAATGTCACCTGCTGGCACATCCACAGTTGCACCAATATGACGATAAAGCTCAGTCATAAATGATTGGCAGAAACGCATAATTTCATTGTCTGATTTGCCTTTTGGATCAAAGTTGCTACCGCCTTTGCCGCCGCCAATCGCCAAACCTGTTAATGAGTTTTTGAAAATTTGCTCAAAACCCAAGAACTTAATAATGCCTGAGTAAACGGTTGGGTGAAAACGAATGCCGCCTTTATAAGGGCCGATGGCTGAACTATATTGAACGCGATAGCCTTTATTCACTTGCACATGGCCTTTGTCATCAATCCAAGAAACGCGGAAAGAAATTTGACGTTCTGGCTCTACAATACGCTCGATAATGCCGTGTTTTCTGTATTTTGGGTTTTTATCTAACAGCGGGCGAAGTGAAACTAACACTTCTTCAACCGCTTGGTAAAATTCAACTTCTGCTGGGGCTGATTTTTTTAATCTTGCAATGGTTTCGGCTACGTAGGGCATGATGTCTTCTCAAATTTAGGGTTTAAAATTTTCACAACCGCTAAATGTCATGATTACTTTACATAACATCATGACTCAACATACAAAATGCACCTTATGAGTGCATTATTTTTTAGCGGGCAGATACTCTACCCCAAAATGGTGCATGTTCGCAAGAACTACGTATTAAGTTTTTAATCCTTAAACTTTAATCCTTGAAAAAGCCACTTTAGCCGCGTTCAATGTTTTAGCAATATCTGCATCGCTATGCGCGGCTGAAACAAAGCCTGCTTCAAAAGCCGATGGGCCTAAGTAGATGCCGCTATCTAGCATGCTGTGAAAGAATTGATTAAACGCTTCTTTGTTTGAGTGCATGACTTCATCATAGCTTGTTGGACATTTTTCACTAAAATACAGGCCAAACATGCCGCCGACACTTTGTGCGCTAAAAATAACGCCAGCCTCTTTTGCGGCAGCCTTGAGACCTTCAACCAGCTTTTGTGTTTGCGCTGCAAGTCTGGAATAAAAGTCAGGTGCTTGTATTAATTTTAATGTTTCCAATCCTGCGGTTACCGCCACTGGGTTACCTGATAGCGTGCCCGCCTGATATACCGAGCCAATAGGAGCGAGGCATTGCATGATATCTTTGCGTCCACCAAATGCGCCCACTGGCAGTCCGCCACCAATGACTTTGCCCAGTGTTGTCATGTCAGGTTTGATGTTATAGAGCGCTTGCGCGCCGCCTAAAGCCACGCGGAAGCCCGTCATCACTTCATCAAAAATCAGCACCGTACCATGTTGCGTACAAAGCTCACGCAGTGTTTGTAAAAACTCCTGATCTGGCACGATTAAATTCATATTGCCGACAACAGGCTCAATGATCACACAGGCAATTTCTTTTCCTATTTGCGCAAATAAATCTTTGAGCTGCTGGGTGTTGTTGTACTCCAAAGTGAGGGTGTGCGCGGCAACTTCTGCGGGAACGCCAGCCGAACTAGGCACACCCTTAGCGTTAGGGTCGCTGAAAGTAAGCAACCCCGAGCCAGCCTTGACTAACAATGCGTCTGAGTGCCCATGGTAGCAGCCCTCAAATTTCACCAGCTTATTGCGCCCAGTAAAACCACGTGCCACACGGATTGCACTCATGGTGGCCTCAGTACCGCTACTCACCAAGCGCACCTGTTCCATGCTGGGAACTAACTTGTTAATAAGTTCTGCAATCTCAAGCTCCAAACCTGTAGGTGCGCCAAAAGACAAACTATTAGCTGCGACTTCCTGCACGGCCTTAATTACCTGCGGATGAGCGTGGCCCAAAATCATCGGCCCCCAAGAGTTGATATAGTCAATATATTCTTTGCCGTCTACATCCCATAACTTTGAGCCTAGCCCTTTTTTAAAGAATATAGGCGTACCACCTACACTACGGAACGCACGTACAGGTGAATTAACACCGCCTGGAATCAGTGCTAAAGATTTTTCAAAAAGGGTTTGATTCGTCGATGTCATGGTATTAGCTAATAAAACAAAATTGTATTCTAGCAGATGGCGAGGAAGGCAAGTATCTGTCAGGCGCTTAAATTATCAGGTAATAGGTTGGCTGATTCGATTGTTTGCACGGAACTTAATTTCATGCCGGTAATCACCTAAATCATAATTTAGTTGCAACTTATGGGGTCCACCACAACAAAAAAAGAGCTTCCGCTCTTTTGTTGTTACCCGCATTTACTCTCGCCGCAATTTAAGCACGTGAGGCAGCCATCCATAATAATGGCAGCTTTGGTGTTACATTTTTTGCACAGTGACGCCCCTTTGGGGAAGCCTTCGTCATTCACTTCTTCACCAGGTTTGGCGTGCTTTTCCAGATACTCCGCTTTTTTCTCTTCTACCAGTTTTTGCTGGTGCTGATCTAGCCCTGGTTTTTTCAGCATGCCGATTTCTTGCAGGTGCTGCTCAACGACTTCACCAATCTCGGCCACCAAGCTAGGGACAAACTTACCGCCTTTTTTGAAATAGCCGCCACTTGGTTCGAATACGCTTTTAAGCTCTTCTACCAAGAAAGTCACATCGCCACCTTTACGAAACACGGCTGACATCACGCGTGTCAGGGCAACAATCCACTGAAAGTGCTCCATATTTTTGGAGTTGATAAACACTTCGAACGGGCGGCGATGCTCGTGCGGCGAACCTTCATTCATCACAATATCATTAATGGTGA
Organism: Methylotenera sp.; assembly: GCA_028688575.1. Lineage (GTDB taxonomy): Bacteria > Pseudomonadota > Gammaproteobacteria > Burkholderiales > Methylophilaceae > Methylotenera. The sequence continues at coordinate 6,106 of JAQTXW010000048.1, forward strand.
TATAAAGTGCGTGCTCAGTCACAGGGGTCTTAATTTTGTAGGTGTTGCCTACCAGTTTTTCAGGGCGTCCTAGTGGCTCACCTAGTTGCACAACATTAGTAGCAGCCTCTGCTTGTTTGCCTTCAGCAGCTTTTGCTTTGTCTTCTTCTGAAACCAGGTTGTAACTTACGATTTTCTTTTCAATTTTAATGGCCATGTTATTTTCTCCTTTAATGGAATAGGGGCTGGGAATTAGGGGCTAGTCAAGCGCCCTTTGCACCTTATCCACCCTAGCCCCTGACTCCTAGTCTCTAATCCCTAAAATTTTCCGTAGTAGCCTTCTTTTAACGCATCGTAGAGGTTGGCGGCACTGTGTATTTCGCCGTCGTATTCAATCTCATCATTACCTTTTGCTTCAATTTCAGTGCCGTCTTCCAGCGTGAATTTGTAAGTGGTGTTTTCCAGATCTTTTTCTGTCACCAACACGCCTTGGAACGCCTCTGGGTTAAACCTGAAGGTGGTGCAACCTTTAAGACCTTTGTCATAAGCGTAGAGATAGATATTTTTGAAGTCTTCAAAATCATAATCGGTTGGCACGTTAATGGTTTTTGAAATCGAGCTGTCTATCCATTTTTGTGAGGCCGCCTGAATATCCACATGCGCTTTTGCCATGATGGTAGATGAATCTAAGAAGTATTCTGGCAATTTCTCTTCTGGCTTGTCGCTAAACGGCATTGCATTTGGGTTAATCAACTCGCGATAAGCTAATAACTCATAAGAGAACACATCAACTTTCTCTTTTGATTTTTTACCTTCACGAATCACGTTACGTGCATAGTGGTGCGCGAATGATGGCTCAATACCATTACTTGCGTTATTGGCTAGGGACAGTGAAATCGTACCGGTTGGCGCAATCGAGCTATGATGCGTGAAACGTACGCCTTTAGTTGCGATTTGGTTACGCAAGCCTTCAGGGAACTGCTGCATGTAGCGGCTGTATTTGCCCAGCAATACTTTACCTGCGATTTTTTGGCCGACTTTAATGCCGTCTGCCGCCATTTCTGGGCGTTTTGCCAGCATGTCAGCGGTGACTTCAAATTTCTCATCCATGATAGGTGCTGGGCCTTTTTCTTCGGCTAGCTGCACGCCTACGCTCCATCCTTCTTCCGCCATCACGCGGGTGACTTCTTCTGTGAATTTGATTGATTCGTCTTCACCGTATTTCAATTTCATCATCGTGAGGCTAGAACCTAAACCTAAGTAACCCATGCCGTGACGGCGTTTGCGCATGATTTCATCACGCTGTTGTTGTAATGGTAAGCCGTTGATTTCCACTACGTTATCCAGCATGCGGGTGAAAATCGCGACCACTTCGCGGTATTCTTTCCAGTCAAAGTAGGCTTCGTCGGTAAATGGTTTTTTCACAAAACGAGTTAAATTGACGGAGCCTAATAAACAAGCGCCATAAGGCGGCAATGGCTGCTCGCCACACGGGTTGGTTGCGCGGATATTTTCGCAGAACCAGTTGTTGTTCATTTCATTCACACGGTCAATCAAAATAAAGCCAGGCTCAGCAAAGTCGTAAGTGCTGGACATAATCACATCCCACAAGCGGCGCGCCTTGATGGTTTTATACACGCGGCAAGCCACTTTGCCAGCATCTTTGCCTTCTGTTTTTGCCAGATACTTGCCTTTGATTGGCCATTCACGCCAAACCACCTGACTTTCATCGTTGGTATTTAAACCATCGATAATGGCTTCTTTTTCAGTCACAGGAAAAGCCAGTTTCCACTCGGTATCGGCTTTTACTGCTTCCATGAACTCTTTAGTGATTAAGCAAGACAGGTTGAACTGACGCAAACGACCGTTCTCGCGCTTGGCTTTGATAAAGTCTGTCACATCAGGGTGTGAGATATCAAAAGTGGCCATTTGCGCACCGCGACGGCCACCCGCTGATGACACGGTGAAACACATTTTGTCGTAGATATCCATGAATGACAGTGGTCCACTGGTGTAAGCACCCGCGCCTGCGACAAATGCACCTTTTGGACGCAAGGTCGAGAACTCATAACCAATCCCGCAGCCTGCTTTTAAGGTTAAGCCCGCTTCGTGTACCTTACCGAGGATGTCGTCCATGCTGTCTGATATTACGCCAGAAACCGTGCAATTAATGGTGGAAGTCGCAGGTTTATGCTCCAATGCACCGGCGTTAGAAGTAATGCGGCCTGCCGGAATCGCGCCACGGCGCAATGCCCAGAGGAATTTCTCATGCCACTCGGCGCGCTTTTCTTCTGTGGTTTCTACATCAGCTAAAGCGCGTGCCACGCGTAAAAATGAAGCATCCATATCGGCATCGACATTGTCACCCTGCTTGGATTTCAAGCGGTATTTTTTATCCCAAATATCTAAAGATACTGGTTGAATTGGTATTTCTTTCTCGATATCAGCGCTAGCACTTTTAGCAGTATCTACGGCTTTTAGCATGGATCACCCCTTCTTGTTGAATCCAGGTCAGCTTGTTGCAAAAGACGCTCAACGTGACCTAAATTTTATGATTTTTAACTTTGATTCAAATTACTTATTGCAATGTTTGTTACGATTTATTTAAAAAACCAGATTTGTAACAAAACCACAATATATTGTGTTTTTTCGATAATTTAATCATTTGGTAGTGGTAGGTCAAGCACTTTTTATGTCAATTTTTAATTAAATTTACTTGATAAATTTAAACATCAAGTGGCATCTAGCTTACAGCCATACAAGCTCAATCAATTGCTTCTTTGTGATATCACAATCTATGAGAAAATATTGCCATGACACGTAAGCTTTACACATTACTACTTTTTCTATTGTTGCCATTGACGCCTCTCAAATTACTTTGGCGGGCGCGAAAACAGCCCGAATATCTGCATCACTGGAAAGAACGTTATGGATACTATCGCCTTAAAGTAACGCAACCCGTCATATGGCTACACTGCGTATCAGTAGGAGAAACGCGCGCGGCAGAGCCGTTAATCCATGCACTGCTTGAGGCATACCCCAATCATCAGATACTGCTGACACATACCACACCTACAGGAAGGGCAGCCAGCGAGCAACTCTTTGGCGACAAGGTGGCAAGGGTATACTTGCCTTATGACCTGCCGTTTGCAGTCAATCGTTTTATTAAACACTTTAAACCCATCGTTGGCGTCATCATGGAAACTGAACTTTGGTTTAATTTAATTGCAGCGTGCAAACAACACGCCATGCCATTGCTGCTGGTCAATGCGCGCCTGTCAGAAAAGTCAGCGCATGGCTACGCCAAGTTAGCAAAATTAACGCAAGATGGCTTGCAGGCCTTGTCTGCGATTGCAGCACAAACAGACGTAGATGCAGAGCGCCTGCAAGCGCTGGGTGCAAAGAACATCACCATCACAGGTAATTTAAAATTTGAGGTCACTCCCCCAGAAAACGCCAAACGACAAGGTGAACTCCTGCGTAAGCTTTTAGGGGAAAGGCGGCCTGTATTTTTAGCTGCCAGCACTAGAGAGGGCGAGGAGGAGATGATTTTGGATGCAGTCAGCAATGCGACTGTGCCAGACATGCTCACCATTATCGTGCCACGACACCCGCAACGCTTTAACGATGTAGAGGCTTTACTCAAGAAACGCGGATTCAACTATATAAGACGCTCAGCTTTAATAGAGACTGGCGCGGTAGAAAAAGATGTGAGCTATTTACTTGGCGACAGCATGGGAGAGATGTTCACCTATTATGCGGCCTGCGATATCGCTTTCATCGGCGGAAGCCTGTTACCGCTAGGCGGACAAAACCTGATTGAGGCTTTAAGCATGGGCAAGCCCGTACTGATTGGACCGCATACCTTTAATTTTGAGCAAGTGACCAAGCTGGCAATAGCGGCAGGTGCAGCCATACAAGTGCACGATACCGATGCGCTGACGCAACCTATCAACGCATTATTCAATCAACCATCAAGAATGCAACTGATGTCGCAAGCGGCACAAAATGTGAGTGCTGCGAATCAAGGTGCTACTGCATGCACGCTCAAACTGATTCAGCCATTTATTTAAGGAAACATTCGCTGAATGCTTATTAAAACACTTGAATACTTTTAACCAGCACCAGTTCACAAGCACCGTTGCCTGTGTCTTCTCGGGTGAGTGAACTCCTCCAGCGCCAGCCATCTTCTGCTGTCACTTCAACCAAATAGCCATCAATCTGCACAAGCTGACCTACGCGCACAGTTTTTAAGCGGGCTTTGATCAAGTCATTGGCTGGAATCATGTGCATATTGGCACTTTGTGTTTCAATGGCGCTACGAGGAATAGGAAACTCGTTAACACGCCAAAAATAAAAACGGTTACTTTGGCTGATCTGTACTTGACTCAACACTGCTTCATCTGACATTTGCCCCCAACCCAAAGCAAAGTCAACAGGGGAAAGCTCAGCCTCACGTCCAAAATAGTAGGATTTAACACCCAGTACCCGTGCCTTGATGCTAAATGTTGTAAGTGGACTCACTTTATAGTCATGGAGATACTGAACACCCGCATCCTCTGCCGCAACCTGCATCGGCGAAACAGAGGCAAGCTCGCCAATACCATGCTTCACCTCACGCGTTTGATAGTGCTGAAATGCGCCGTAAGCAATTAAACACGCAAATAAAAATGATTGCCAACGCATAGGTAATCAATGCAGATCAATACAAAATCAACGAATAAGCTTGGCGATGGACTTAAACGCGTCTCCCTGCGCAACACCCAGCCACTCAAACACAACAGACTCAGTATTAGTAATCACAACGCCTGCTTCACGCAGTCTGGCCAGCGCATTCTGCTTATTGGCGGTAAAGCGTGAAATCACCGCGTCTTCCACCACAAACACCTGCTTGCCAATGGCAATCAAATCCAATGCCGTTTGCAAAATACAGATATGCGCCTCCATGCCTGCCAGAATGATTTGCGAACGGTCATTTGTAAGCCGTTGCCTGAATTTTGGCACCTGTACACAAGAGAAAGCCAGTTTTTCAATGGGCTTGATATCAGTGCATAGCGCCGCGATCTGAGGCAGGGTAGCCCCCAGGCCTTGAGGGTACTGCTCGGTCAACAAAAACGGTAAGTTGAGTAGTTGTGCAGATTGCAGCAGAATGCTGCAATTTTTTGCCACGACCTGCATCTCAGCCTCAGGCATGGCACTGGCTAAACGCAACTGCATATCCACCACAGCAAGCTGACTGCGTGTGTTATCCGCCATTAAGTTTGGAGCCAGACAGGCCATGTTAATGAGCGCCCACCTGAACCAGTTGTTGGTTTATGTCGGCCAGATCCACCTCGGCCACCACGCCAGCAGCCGCTTTTAAACGGATGATATTCACAAGATACTGATAACGCGCCTCTAGCAGTGACTGCTTGGTTGTAAACAGCTGTTGTTGTGCGTTGAGCACATCAACACTGGTACGCACACCGACTTCATAGCCTAGTGCCGTTGAATCCAGCTGACTCTGCCCCGAAATCAAGGCCTGCTCCAGCGCCTTGATTTGTGCAATGTTGCTACTTAAGTCAAGATAGGCACGTCTTGTTTCCAGTTCAGTAGCGCGCCTAGCCACTTCAACATCGTTTTGAGCCTTTTGCTGATTCAACACCGCCTGTCTCACGCGCGAACTTGTTGCACCCCCCTGATAAAGCGGGATCTGCAGTTGCAAACCAATAGTGCCTGTTTTTAGCTCGTTGCCTGTACCAAACACCGACACACTACCGTTCGCATAACTATTGGTATAGCTCGCAACGGCATCGAGTGTAGGGAGGTGCCCCGCTTTCGCGCGCTCGATTTCCTGTTCGGACAGCTTCACCGCATCTTGCTGCAGTTGTATATTCAAATTATTTTGCAAAGCGACTTCCAGCCATTGCGCTACACCCTGCTCAAGCTGATTAGTCGAGAGGTCTGCACGCACGCTGGCAAATTTTTGTGGAAACTCGCCCGTAATCGCCTGAACCGCATGCTTGGCAACCTCATATGCGTTCACTGCCGCAATCTCTTGCGCAACAGTCAGGTCATAACGCGCCTGCGCTTCATTCACGTCAGTGATGGTTGCATTACCCACTTCAAAATTTGCATTGGCCTGTTCAAGCTGGCTTTTAATCGCAGCCTTTTGCGCCAGGATTAAATTAATTTTATCTTGCGCGATTAACACATCAAAGTAGGCTTGCGTCGTACGCAGAATCAATGCCTGCTGCGCCTGGTGCAGTTGCTTATCGGCAAGGCTTACTTGCGTTTGGCTTTGCTCAATTTGCACCAAATTCTGTTTGCTATAAATGGGCTGACGGGCATCCACGCCTACTTTATAGGTCTCAAAGCTAGAGTTGCCAGACGGCAGGGGGGAGTCTAAATATCGAATATTAGATCGAATCGTATTCGCATCTGCATTGAAGTTAACCGTTGGCCTGTATAGCGCCTTGCCCTGCTCAATAATCTCCTGTGCGGCCTGGTTAGCACTCAAAGCTGAGGCTAAAGTTGGGTCATGCGCCAATGCCTGCTGATAAATATCCAGCAAAGTGTATGACTTCTCTGCCGCATTGGTGAGCGTGGCCAATACCAAGCCACCTACGAATACGCATACACGAAGAGTGATTTTAGGCATAGCGTCAACTAAAATTTAAAGTGATTCACTTGCGGTGCATTTTCTAGTGGCGGCAGGCAGGTTTCAAAAACAACCTCATGCCGATAGGCATTTTCAGCCACACGCTCGGTTAGCGTCGCCTGCATAATTGGCAAATCCCCTAATACCGCAAACAGGCGGCCACCTGCATTTAACATTTTTTCCGCCGCAATTGGCCGTAGTGGCAATGAACCAGTAAAAACAATGACATCATAAGGTGCAGCGGCGGCATAACCTGCGGCTGCGTCATCCACATGCAAAGTGACATTATGTATGTTCTGAGCCTGTAATCGATATTGTGCGATGTTAGATAATTCCGGGTAAATTTCTACGGCGTGCACTTCCTTAGCCAAGGTTGCGAGCAACGCGGTCAGGTAGCCACTGCCTGTGCCCACCAACAATACCTTATCTGTATGCTTAACGCCTACTGCCTGCAAAATCCGCCCTTCAAGCTTGGGTGACAACATGGTTTGCCCCTCACCAATTGGCAGTTCTACATCAGCAAATGCCAGACCTAGCTGGGATTCTGCGACAAAATGCTCGCGAGGCACTTTATCCAGCAAAGCCAGCACTTCAGGATCCAGTACCTCCCAAGTGCGAATCTGCTGCTCAATCATATTAAAACGCGCGGCTTCACGCGGGGTTTTAAATCTTTCCAACTGATTTGCGGTATTTGTCATATGATGCTCTTCTATGTTTTATTCAACTTCGGTTAATTATAACGCAAGCGCCTAATGATTAAGGTATTTTTACCCTAAACCAAGCTGCATACAATGCAGGTAAAAATAATACGGTGAGCAAGGTCGCAATGGCAAGCCCCCCCATAATTGCCACCGCCATCGGCCCAAAAAATACACTTCTCGTTAATGGCACCATCGCCAATATCGCAGCAGCGGCAGTCAGCACAATTGGCCTGAACCTGCGTATAGTTGATTCTATGATCGCGTGCCACTCCGACAAACCAGAGGCTTTATCCTGATCTATCTGGTCTACCAAAATCACTGAGTTGCGCATAATCATGCCCGACAGTGCAATCGTGCCGAGCATCGCTACAAAGCCAAACGGTTTATCAAACAAAAGCAATGCAACTGTGACCCCAATCAAACCCAAAGGTGCGGTGAGCACTACTAAAAAAACGCGCGAAAAACTTTGCAACTGCAACATCAGTATCGTCAGCACCGCCAGGATAAACAATGGCACACCTGCCGCCACCGAAGCACCGCCCTTTGCTGACTCCTCTACTGCACCGCCTGTCTCAACACTCACGCCTAAAGGCAGGTTGGCTTTAATTAAAGCGAGTTTGTCTTCAATTTGCTGCGACACAACAGGTGCCTGCAAGCTTCCTTGTAAATTTGCACGCACAGTGATTGACGGCTCACGATTACGCCGCCAGATAACGCCTTCTTCAAAGTCTGAGCTAATGGTGGCAAACTGCGACAAAGGCACACTCACCTCGCTGCTGGTATTAATCATTAAATCGGGCAAGCGTGACAAACGGCTACGCTCAATTGCTGTACCTCTTGCAACCAAATCAATACGCTCATTGCCTTCTCTAAATTCCGTAATGTAAAGCTCCTGCACTGCACCACTCAGCATGTTTGCCACATCTACGGAGCTTACTCCCAATAACCGCGCCTTCGCCTGATCCACCTGCACCTGTACAACCTTGCTCGGCTCTTCCCAGCCTAGTTGTACGTTTGCCAGACTGGGGTGAGTACGCATGATGTCAGCGATTTGGTGTGATACTTCGCGTATTTGCGGAATGTTGGTTCCAGATACCCTAAACTGAACAGGAAATCCTACTGGTGGGCCATTTTCCAGGCGCAATACAGAGGCACGCAACTCAGGGAAATCCTGTTCAAATAGCGCCAGCAAAGCCTGCCGCAATTGCTCTCTGTCTGCCAGCGTTTTAGTTAGAATCACAAACTGACCAAATCCGCGGTGCGCAAGCTGGATATCTAACGGCAAATAAAACCGCGGCCCTCCCGTGCCCACATAAGCCACAAAATTATCAATACCCTGATGCTGATCGTTCCAGCGCTGTAGCCAAAGCTCCAATTTCTTGGCCTGTGCATTGGTTGCAGCATATGATGCACCTTCTGGCATGCGCAAATCTACAATCAGCTCCAGTCGTGTTGAGTCTGGAAAAAACTGTTGCTGCACCTTGGTAAATCCTAACATCGCCAACACAAACAAAGCCAAGGTAATGGCAATCACCGTTTTCCGATAACGCACGCATGCCGTGACCACGTTACGAAATATGCGGTAGAACGGCGTATTATAGATATCGTGATGATGGGTTAGTTCTGCCTGCTTAAACTTAGCACGCAGCCATTGCTTTAATTTCGAGTGTTTTAATTGCGCGGATTTTGGGGCGTCCGCGTAATCAGGAAGCAGGTGATAACCTAAATAAGGCACAAAAATAACCGCGGCGAACCACGAAACAACCAAGGCAATGGCTGACACCTGAAAGATGGAGCGCGTATATTCTCCAGTTGAAGATTCTGCTGTGGCAATGGGTAAAAAACCCGCAACGGTCACCAACGTGCCTGTGAGCATGGGTATTGCGGTTGATTGGTAGGCATAAGACGCCGCCTTAGCGCGCGCCCAGCCCTGCTCCATTTTGGAGGACATCATCTCAATCGCAATAATGGCATCATCTACCAGCAAGCCTAAAGCTAGAATCAGCGCACCTAAGGATATTTTATGCAGGCCGATACCCAGTAAATACATCATTAAGAAAGTCGCAGCCAACACTACGGGAATAGTAATCGCCACTACTACACCACTGCGTAACCCGAGTGAAATCAGGCTCACCCCCAATACAATCACTAGCGCCTCGATCAATGCTTTTACAAAATCTTGTACTGAATTTGCAACTATCCTGGGTTGCGAGGTAACGGTATTTAATTCCAGCCCTACCAGCAACTGTTGTTTGATATGTGCAATTTTTTGCTCCAAAGCTTTGCCCAGAGCAATAATGTCGCCCCCTTCTTTCATGCTGATTCCCAAGAGCAATGTGTCTTGGCCATTAAATCTTATCTGGCTCCTGGGAGAATCCTCAAATCCGCGATATACGCGCGCCACATCCCCCAGACGAAAATCCTGACCATGTGAGCGAAAGCGCATATCACGCAAATCTGCCAATTTATCGTAGCGGCCTGATACTGCAATCCGAATGCGCTCATCACCCGCCTCATAGATGCCACTTTTAACAACGGCATTCTGCTGCTGCAAAATGCTTATCAGTGTTGTGGTATTGATCCCCAAAGTGGCAAGTTTCGCATTGGATATCTCAACAAAAATGCGCTGCTGCTGCTCACCAAAAAACTCAACCTTGGCCACGTCTTTTATCGTCAATAATTCAGACCGAATTATCTCTGCGTGTTTTTTTAATGCCGCAAAATCAAAGCCGTCTCCTGTCAGGGCATACATGCTGCCATAAACATCACTAAACTCATCATTAAACGTCAGACTTTCCACACCCTGAGGCAGGGTGTGCCGTATATCGCCTATTTTCTTACGTACTTGATACCATACATCAGGGATATCTTTGGATAAGGTGTTGTCTTTTGCAACAACAAAAACCATGGCTTCACCTGCGCGTGAGTAACTGCTGGAAAAATCCAAATACTCGATTTCCTGAATTTTCTTTTCAAGCTTATCCGTTAATTGCTGCGCTACTTCTTCTGCGCTCGCACCAGGCCAGGTGGCATGCACTAGCATCACTTTAAAAGTAAAAGGCGGGTCTTCAGACTGGCCGAGTTTGCTGTATGCAACGAAACCCGCCAACAGCAGCACCATCATAAAATACAGCACCAGCACCTGGTGCTGCAGTGCCCAACTCGACAAATTAAACCCTGAGTTGTCGGTATCGGCCTTTGGGGTGGATAGCATTTCTTCGGAGCTAAATTTGGTCATTGCAATGATTGAGTGATGGGTTTAATTAATTGATTTTCTGTGAGTGTATGCACACCTGCGATGGCTATTTTCTCGCCCAACTGCAACCCTTTTTCTACCCATACCCCACTTTCGCTAAAGTCACCTGCCTGTACTTCACGTGGCTGTGCCCTGTTATCATCATCGATGACCCAAACAATTTTTTTATCGCCCACTTTGGTCAACGCAGTTGAGGGAATTAAAAATCCTGTGCCAGCCTGTTGACTCACCTGATCAAATCTCACGCCTGCCGTCATGCCAAGTTTCACTGCTGAATCTGCATTCTGAATAGTAATGCGTACATTAAAAGCACGTGTTGCAGCATCAGCCGAAGGCGCAATTTCGCGCACTTTCCCCGCATAATTTTTTTCAGAATCAGCCCACATTTTTACGGTTGCTGGTGCATTGATGGCAATCTGATGCATGCGTGATTCAGGCACAGCGACCTGGACTTCCCTCTCGGCCAAATCTGCAATTTTCACAATCAGCTCTCCTGCCTGCACGACTTGCCCTGGTTCAGCCTGAATCCATGTCACCACACCGTCACGTTCGGCAATTAGTTTTGCATACTGCATTTGGTTCTGGGCAATATTGGCCTGCGCTTTGACCTGATTGAGTTTTGCACTTGCTGCCTTGTATGCAGATTCATGCCCATCCAGCGCTGAAGCTGAGATGAATTTTTTTGCAAATAGCTGCCTTTGCCTTTCCAACTGCGCCAGCGCTAACGCGTGATCAGCCTCAGCAGCCTGCACATCCGCGCGCGCTGCCAGTATGCCAAGTTGCGAATCTGCGGCATCCAAACTTGCAACCTCCTGGCCTTTTTTAACCAGTGCACCTACATCTAATTTACGGTAGATTATTTTTCCACCCAGTCTGAATCCTTGACTTGACTCATAACGTGGTCGCACTTCACCTACCAGTATCATCGCATTGTCAAATACTGCATTGCCCACCTCCATCACCAAGGCAGGGCGCGGTGGCTGTGGCAGCTGTGGCGTCTGCTCGCAAGCTGTTAGCAACACAAATAAAATCAATAATATTTTTTTCATGCTTTCCTCTTACATAGGCGCATCAACATGGCGCAACATGCTTTGCAACAAGGTCTTTTGCATCAGTGCCAAGCGTTCATTGACGTTACGCCATTCAATCCAGTCTTCGCCTCCCAATGCAATCTGCAGTGCGCATACGCCATGAATGCCCGCCCATAAAGTTTGTGCGATTAATGCATCATCCGTTAACGCAGGCTTAAATAAACCTGCAACAAAAGCGTCATGCACCACCTGTTTCAGTTGTGCATAGGCATCCTGCTCAGTGTTACCGCGCTGGATACGCGTTTTTTCTACATCACAAGGGGCGCGAGGCGTCATGAACATTAAGCGGTAATGACTGGGGTTTTGCAAAGCGAACCTGGCATAGCCATTTGCCAAGCCCTCGATGCGTTTCACCAAGTCTGGTAACTGCATAATTTCACGCATACTACTTGCCAGATTTAAAAAGTCCTCATCGCAAACCGCCTGCAACAGTGATTCTTTATCTGCAAAATGGTGATACAAGGTGGTGGCCGAGTAATTAATTTTTTTAGCAATTTCCCGCATCGAAACAGCCTCTATGCCACGCTCAACAAATAACAGGCGCGCTGCCTGCATGATGCGGCTGCGTAATTCTTCACGTTCTGCTACGGATTTTATTTTGGGTGGCATAACCTAGAGTATAATTTCTTAACAGTGTTAATTTAACGATGTTAAGCAATAATGTAAAGCGCTAAATTGCACGCAAAAGCTGTAGATTTAGACCGTCGTTTAAGGAGGCATGGAGTAAGTGAAAGATAGATGATGAATGCGCAGAAGGTGGCTCGCGCTTAGACCTTTCTACCGCCACAAGCATTAACCTAACTTGGCTGCCAACCTAGCCACTAGGAGCGCCAATCGGGTA
>JAQTXW010000085.1 GCA_028688575.1 Methylotenera sp.
AATGGCTTTGGAAGGCACGCAGCCATAATTCAGGCAATCGCCACCCATTTTGTGGCCTTCTATCAGGGTGACTTTAGCACGCGTAGCAGCAGCAATGTAGGATGAAACCAAGCCTGCCGCACCGCCACCGATCACCACTAAATTACGGTCAAACGTGTTAGGTTTAGGCCAATTGGCATAAAGTTGACGCGTTTTATAGGCAGCAACACCCCAGCGTGCCAACCACGGAAAAATAGCTAATAAGGCAAATGAGCCAATCAGGGTGGGGGATAAAATGCCAGAAAGGCTGGTCAGTGATGCGAGTTGTGTGCCTGCATTAACATAAACGGCTGTGCCTGCCGCCATGCCGACCAGGCTCACCCAAAAATAGGTGCTGGTTTTAAGCGGAGTTAACCCCATTAGCAAATTGATGAGAAAAAACGGAAACACGGGGACTAAACGTAATGTGAACAGATAAAATGCGCCGTCTTTTTCAATGCCTGCATTAAATGCAGAGAGCTTGTCGCCAAAGCGTTTTTGGATGGTATCGCGCAACACAAACCGTGCGGCCAAAAAGGCTAGTGTTGCGCCGATGGTGGCTGAAACAAGTACAATAGGCAACCCCACCGAAAAGCCAAAAATGGCACCACCCGCTAAAGTTAAAATGGTCGCGCCAGGGAAAGATAAGGCGGTTGCAACAATATACACCAGAGAAAAAATAGCGACAATGAGCAGAGGGTTGATGTCATAGGCCTGCAACAACCCATCACGGCTCGCCTTGAGCGCCTCAAGGCTTAAAAATCTGCCAAGATCAAAAGCAAAAAATAGCGCGATTAACGCAGTGAAGAGGACGATAATACTTAAACGGTTTTTCATAGGTTTTCTCTAATTTAATTTAATACTTGTTTAAGTTAACGCTTGGGTTTGACTACATTTCACTGCAAGACGCCCCATATTTAAAGCAGCTGTAGCAGCGGTGGTGCTTCATGCTCACGGCTTGTTGCATACTTTCCGTGAGTGTGTCAGCCAGGCCGTAATCAGCATCATCATCGACCAAGGTGCACGCATATACACGCATTTTGCCTTTTTGTTTAATCACCATTTTGCTAAAGGCGCACATATAAGCACGGCGTGAGTCTTCTGTTTGGTATGTGACCATGCAGTTGGCGCTGATTTGCGGGGTTGCTACATCTAGGCCAGGCGGGTGAAAATCGGGGAACTCCACACGGTGTAAATCTTCTGGCAAACCTGCATTTTTAAAAACCGCTTTAAATTGCTGTGCGGTTTCTTCTGGCGTGCTATCTGTCAGCATTTGATTGGCAACAGAAACCGAAAACCCCATTTCATGTAGTGCCCGCAGACCTTTTAATGCTAAATCAAACATGCCAGCACCTCGTCCAATGTCATGTTTAGACGCTTCAAAGTGGTCTAAACTTACACGAAAGTGCAGTTTATTTTGGTGCCGTAGCAAAGGGGCAAGCTGGTTTAAGCGTTTAATCAGCGGCTCAGTTGCATTGGTGAGCACGTGGCAAGGCCTGAACTGCAGTGCGTAATCAAGAATTTTCACCATGTCTTTGGCAATAAATGGTTCGCCGCCAGTGAATGAAAACTGCTTCACTCTCAAGGTGAGCGCTTCATCTATAAATGGTTTAGCATCGGCTAAACGCAGCAATTGCAAGCGTGTGTCGCCAGGTTTTGAGCCTTCTAGGCAAAACGGGCAGGCAAGGTTGCAGGCGGTTCCGGTGTGAAACCAAAGCTCATCCAAGGCATGCGGCTTAATAAACCCGCGTGGCTCACCGGCAGGTGTTTGGTACCATGCGGCTGACTTTGCTGGTTTTTCCAGTTGAATCGGGATGACCTTCATATCCATTAGCAGCAACCACCTGTCGCATCTGCATTGCTGCTGTCATAGGGGATGCTCGAACCGCAACCTGCGAAAATGCCAAAGTGCTTGTCAAAATTACCATAAAAATCAAAGTGCTTGGCAAAGCGTGTGTCGTGCAACATGCGCCAGGTGTTGCCGCACACAGGAAAATGCTTACCAGTTTCAATAAAGTGATGTTTATCCAAAATAAAGGCATGTGGGTGATGCGGGATAGTGCCGCGGTACACTACGGACTGACCGTAATCTTCACATGCTGGCTCAAGACCGCCTAGCTTAAATAGGCGATAAGTCGCAGAGAAAAATTTGATATTGCCGGTACGCGCCGCCAGTTCAGAATTACCGATGGTAATCGGGCGGTCAACTACTAGGCGCGGGTCATCAAAGCCATGCGCTTTTGCCAGGTTGTGAAAGTCATTCCAATACAGCGCCCCGCTTAAGCATTCGCCATATAAAACTGGGTCGAGCGTAAGTGCTTTTGGTATGCGTCTGTCAGCATATACATCTGAAAAATACAGCTCACCACCTGGCTTGAGTACACGGAATGCCTCTCGTAGCACGGCAGCTTTATCTACTGCCAGATTGATGACGCAATTAGACACAATGATGTCTACACTATTGTTTGCAAGTTCTAACTCCTGCAGTCGTTCGATATAACCGTGTAAAAATAATACGTTACTCTCTGCGTGCCCAAAGGCTTTGCGATGGTGCTCCTGATGCTCGCGTGCAACAGATAATTGTTCTTCTGTCATATCAACACCAATCACATGTCCACGCTCACCAACCAGTTTAGAAAGCACGTAAACATCACGTCCTGCCCCGCAACCTAAATCCAGCACCGTTAGGCCATCGAGTAGTTCTGGTAGTACCAAGCCGCAGCCGTAATAACGCATCAATACCTCATCATGCACTTGTGAAAGAATAGGCTTGACGTAGTTCGGCAGGCCCGCATCCGTGCAGCAGGCATTGGTTTGTAAATCCACAGATCCCGTGAGTGTCTCGCCATAATACTGCTTGACGCTATCTTGCATGTTATCTTGTAAATTGTCGTGAATAGGTGGTTGCATATCAAGCCTCTTTTTTATCATAATCAAAATTAGTGATGTGGCTGCGATATCGCTTGGCCAGTTCATTGGGTTGTTTTCCCAGCGCAAAGGCCAGGGCTAGTTTTCTATTTTCCCATGTGCGTTGCCACCAGCCATCATGTTGCCAGCGGCGTGGATTGACAAAAATGGCTTCTTTTAGGCTGGTCAATTGACCTTGCCGCCTTAGCCCTTTGACTAATGGCGCTTCTTCAAACAATGGCCATGGGGCATGACCGCCAGCTAGCTGATATGCAGTTTTACGCATAAACAAGCCTTGGTCACCATAGGGTATGCCATAGCGACAACGCAACGCGATAAGGGGCTCTAACAGCGTAGCCTGCCATGTACGTGGTTGATCAAATTTGAATTTAAAATAACCTCCCACCGCGCCGCACTTGAGTGTTTTTTTGATAGCGCCAATCGGGTCGTCAGGCAGGCGTGCATCCGCATGCAGAAACCATAAAATATCCCCACGGGCCGCTGCCGCCCCAGCAAGCAATTGCTTTCCTCTGCAAGGTTCAGCCGCAAACCATGTCGCGCCATGCGCCAGACATAAATTTTGGCAGTGTTGACTAGCTGCTGCATCAACCACGATCACTTCGCAGGGCGTGTTGGGTAGGCGGTTTATTTGTGCTAATAGCTGTGATAGCTTGCTTTCATCGTTATAGCAGGGAATCACAATACTTACTTGATGAGAAGTATTGGCATTAAGCATAGTTGTTTTCGCTGTGAGAGATGACTTTTTGTTTGGAAGTTTTAATCTGAATGATTTTTTTCGCCAACTCTGCAAGCGCCCGCCTTGCGGGGCGCTGATCTTCTGCAAGCTGATGAATGATGTAATGCAAATCCTCAAATTCGTCTACATCAAACCCTGTTTCTAAATGCGCAATAGATAAGTCGTGATTTTGGCATAGTGTTGTTAAGTCAGCGTTAAATTGTGCAGTGCTCCACGCTAACTGGCTCAAATCAGGCCACGGCTGACGGCTAGCCATAATGGAAACACCGCCATCCATCGTTGGCTTAAGTATTACATCAATATTATTAAATAGTTCTTTGATTTTATTAAAATTATCTTGTGTTATGTCTGGTGCATCGCTACCAATAAAAATGAGCTTATCGTACCCACTGTTACGTAGGGTACGATCCAGCGCGTTAATGCGAAGCCCCAGGTTTCCACTGATTTGAGGCAACACTTTTATTCGCCCATCAGTAACACCTGGCTGATGGATGAGTTGTTTCGCCCACTCTCGGTCTTGGACATCGGCTGGGGCAATAACAACCACACCAG
>JAQTXW010000049.1 GCA_028688575.1 Methylotenera sp.
CTTGGCTGGAATAAGCGTAGGTTTTTGTAAAAAATCCGGCGTCATTTCAATGCTCATCAGTTTTCAGCGCCAACTGCAAGCAAACTCAGCGCCCGCCACCATCATAATGTTGGCCAATGGCAACAAAAGCATCAAAGTTCTCCACAAACACCTCAACCAGGTCGGGGTCAAAATGCTTGCCACTATCTGCAATAATAATGTCACGTGCTTTTTCATAAGGCATGGCAGCTTTGTATGGACGGGCGGAGGTGAGCGCATCAAACACATCAGCAAGCGCCATGATTCTTGCACATAAGGGAATAGACTCACCCGCCAGGCCATCAGGATAACCTGAACCATCCCATTTTTCATGATGCCAGCGAGCAATTTCCCTGGCGACCGCTAAAAAAGGCAATGGCACGGGTACATCGCGCTCAGCGCTTGCAATCGCATCACTGCCCAGCTGTGAATGCGTTTTCATAACCTCTCATTCTTCAGGGGTGAACTTGCCAGGCTTGAGCAAAATAGCATCAGGAATGCCCACCTTGCCAATATCATGCAACGGGGCTGAGCGAGAAAGTAAATCCACATAACGCTCGGTGAGTGTTTCGCTAAATTTTGGCTTATGCTGCAAACCTAAAGCCAAGCGGTTCACATAACCCTGTGTGCGGCGCAAATGGTCGCCAGTATCAGAGTCACGAATTTCCGCTATATGCGCGAGTGCGCGTATCGCCATCTGCTGGGTTAAATCATTCTCAGCCATGCGTTTTTTTACTTCAGCCTCCAGCAGGCTGTTTTGGTTTTTTAGCCAATCACGTGCCTGCTTGGCCTGCAATTGCGCGCTCACGCGTGCCATCACTACCATCGGCTTGATTGGCTTGGTAATGTAGTCAACCGCGCCTAAGCGCAAGCCGTGCTCTTCATCATGCTCATCCGCCAGCGCGGTGACAAAAATAACAGGAATCGCCTGCGTTGCCGGGTTGCGTTTTAATTGACGCAGCACCTCATAACCATCCATCTTGGGCATCATCACATCCAGCAAAATCAAGTCTGGCCTGATTTCGCCATTGGCGATGCGCAAAGCGGCCTCACCTGAAGTCGCAGCGAGCACTCGATGCTGCGCACTTAACAAGCCGCTCAACACGTGCAGATTTTCTGCCAAGTCGTCTACGATTAATATTGTGGTGTTATTTTCTGTCATCATTTCAACTTGTTACGGGTGATTAATCTCAGGATAATATATTACCGTTTTATTAACATAATACCATCCACCCGTTAGCATGACACATCACCTGCGCGCGCTACTAACCATTATTTTAATTTAAAATCAAAAAGTTAATATTTTATGTAAGACAAATCCCTACAAATAAAACCGTAAAAAAGCCGCATTTCTGCGGCCTGAAAGTTGAATGATGCCTTACATCGTTTGCATTTCTGCAATTGGCAATAATATGTAGTGCATATCAGTCTTGCTGAACTTAGCTTTTAACTCACGCACCAAATTCTGCAAATCTGGCAACGAGGCATGCAGCATAAACTGCACACGTTTTTGCCTGCCAGTCACCTGCTCAACTATGCTCAACGCCACGGCACCATTGCCATGACTTGAGCCATGGCCACTGACGTGACTGGTAGTGAAGCCTGAAATTTCATTATGCTGCAATAGCAAATCCACCAAGGTATCTTCTAAATTAGGTGGCGCAATCAGGATTAAAAGACCTTGCAGCGTATTGTGCTCTGTCATATCGGGCTCCTATTTAAAAAATCTACGATAAAAAATCGGCAACAGCACTAAAGTAAGTGTCGTTGAACTCACCAAACCACCAATCACCACGATCGCCAAAGGTCGCTGAATTTCCGACCCTGGCCCTGTCGCAAACAGTAGTGGAATCAGGCCAAATGCCGCGATATTAGCCGTCATGAGCACGGGGCGTAGCCTGCGCTTGGCGCCCTCAATCACAATCGACACAATCTCCATACCCTGCGCGGCCAGCTGGTTGAAATAGCTCACCATCACCACGCCATTGAGTACCGCAATCCCCAGCAAGGCAATAAACCCTACCGAAGCAGGCACAGATAGATACTGACCAGAAAGCCATAACGCAAACACCCCGCCTATCATGGCAAATGGAATGTTAGATAAAATCAGCAAGGCCTGTTTAACCGAACCAAATGTAGCAAATAAAATCAAGAAAATCAGCCCAATCGCCACTGGCACTACCACTGCCAGCCTGGCTGAAGCGCGTTGCTGATTCTCAAACTGGCCGCCAAATTTCACCGAGTAACCTTCACCCAGTTCAACTTCCGCCTGCACACGCTGCTTGGCCTCTTCAACAAAGCTCACCAGGTCACGGTCACGCACATTCGAGGTCACCACCACCATCCTGATGCCGCGCTCACGGTCTACCTTAACGGGGCCTTCCTCACGCTCAATCTTAGCTACAGCGGACAATGGCACATTGGTGCCGTTAGGCAAGGTCAGCATTAAATTGCTAAAGTCAGCGGGGGACGCGCGTAAATCAGGGCTACCACGGATGAGCAGTGGTGTACGGCGCTGCCCCTCTTGCACGATGCCAAGTTGCTTGCCTTCCAACTGCGCAAGCAGTATCGCCTCAATCTCGCTGATACTTAATCCTAAACGCCCTGCGGCCACACGGTCGATTTTAATTTGCAGATACTGCACACCGCTATTTTGTGGGGTATACACATCTTCACTGCCCGCCGTGGATTCGAGGATTTTCACAATTTGCTGCGCTTTGGCATCCAGCACATCCAAATCTGTACCAAATATCTTAATCGCCAAATCCCCACGCACGCCAAGAATCATCTCATTCACGCGCATATCAATGGGCTGTGTAAAGCTATAAGCCAGGCCAGGCATTTCATTCATCACCTTGCGCAGCTCATCAATCAGCGCCTCTTTGGTTGTCATGCGCCATTCTGCCATGGGTTTGAGCACCAAAAAATTATCCGTCTGGTTAAGCCCCATGGGGTCCAGCCCTAAATCATCCGAGCCCACGCGCGAATAAATACCCCGCACCTCTGGTACGCTGGATAAAATCGCTCGCTGCACATTCATGTCCGTAAGCACAGATTGCTCTAAATTAACAGAAGGCAACTTTTCCACCCCGATAATAATATCGCCTTCATCCATGGTCGGCATAAACGTTTTGCCAATCTGGGTATAAGCAAGCCCAGTCAATGCCAGCATTAAAAATGCCGCCACGACAATCGCTTTGGCATGATTCAAGCTCCAATGCAGCACTGGCTCATACAACGCCAAGGCTTTACGCACCAGCCATGGCTCTTCATGGCTCACTTCTTTAAGCAAAAACGATGACAGCACAGGAATCACCGTCAGTGATAACAGCAAAGAGGCTGCCAAGGCAAACATGATCGTCAGTGCTACTGGCGTAAATAGCTTGCCTTCCAAGCCCTGCAATGTGAGCAAAGGTAAAAACACCGTGATAATAATCAGCACGCCAGCCGTTACGGGCACACTCACCTCGCGTACTGCACGGTAGATAATATGCATACGCGGCAAGGTCACCGCCTTTTGCTCACTGGCATGCCGATGCTCAGCCAAATGCGAAACGATATTTTCAACCACTACCACCGCAGCATCCACCAGCATGCCTATCGCAATTGCCAGCCCACCCAAACTCATTAAGTTGGCAGACATGCCAAAATGTCGCATGAGCAAAAAAGTAGACAATGCTGACAACGGCAAAATAAAAGCAATAGTTAAGGCCGCACGAAAATTACCTAAAAACAGCACCAGCAGTATCAGCACCAGCACCACCGCCTCAAGTAATGCCTTATTCACCGTATTCACAGCTCGCTCGACCAAATTACCCCGGTCATAAAACACATTGATTTTCACGCCTTTTGGTAAAGTGGGCGCAAGTTCAGCTAATTTCGCTTTAACACCCTCTACCAGTTTCTGCGCATTAGCACCGCGCAAGCCCAGCACCAAGCCCTCTACCTCCTCCTGATGGCCATTGCTGGTCACCGCGCCGTAGCGGGTCATCGAGCCGATTTTCACTTGTGCCACATCGGCTACGCGCACCGACATACCCATATCGGTGCGGATAATGGTATTCTGCACATCTTCAATGGTTTGAAAATTGCCCTCAGCACGCACCAGCAATGCACCTTCACCGTCATTCAGGCGACCTGCACCGCCATTGCGATTATTCTGCTCCAGCACACTCTGCAATGTGTCTATCGCAACCCCTCTTGCATACATACGTGCGTTATCAGGAATAATCTCAAAGCTACGCACCAAGCCACCCAAGGCATTGACATCCGCCACGCCAGGCACAGTGCGCAACTGCGGACGAATCACCCAATCCAGCAAACTGCGACGCTCTTGCAAGCTGAGCGTGTCACTTTCCACCGTAAACATGAACATTTCACCCAAGGGGGTTGTCATCGGCGCCATGCCACCCTGAACATTGGCAGGCAAATTCCCCCACACCGCGTTCAAACGCTCAGCTACCTGATTTCTGGCCCAATAAATATCCGTGCCATCCTCAAAGTCAACCGTAATGTCAGTAAGTGCATACTTCGCCACAGATCTTAGCCCAACCTGATGTGGCACACCTAGCATTTCCACCTCAATCGGTGCCGTAATGCGCGCCTCTACCTCTTCTGGGGTCATGCCAGGCGCTTTTACAATCACCTTGACCTGCGTAGATGACACATCAGGGAACGCATCAATCGGCAAAGCCTGGTAGGCCAAGGCACCTGCCACCGCCAGACCGATAGTCAAAATAATCACCAGCATGCGCTGTGTCAGGGAAAACTGAATTAATTTAGCTAACATAATCACCTCGCCACGCTAAAGGTGAAATTGCAATTAAAGGTATACTTAGTAAAGGCATGCTTAGTCTGGAGCAAGCCCTTTCAAGGTCCACCTGCCCTCTGTTTAATATCGGTTTGTTAGTCATCACTCACCACCCAACCCTAACCATGCGCCTTTAATGGCAGAAATACCCGTCACGGCAATTTTTTCAGTGCCGCTGAATTGTGCATCCACAATCACCTCATCACCCTGCTCAGAAATCACGCTGACCTTTAATGGGTTAAAACCTGATTGACTCTGCACAAACACCCAAGCCTCAGTACCTTTTCGCGCCAGCGCCGACCTGGGCACGCTATATTGATGCGCTTGTCCACCCAGGTTGATTTCAGCCTCCACAAACTGGCCTGGAGAGAGCTTTTCTGCACCATGGGTGATTTCTGCACGCAGGTGCAAGGTCTGGTCGGCTTTATTCACGCTGCGAATCACAGCAATCAACTTGCCACTTGCCTGCAATTTAGGTACCAAAACTGGCATGCCGACTTTCACAAACGGCAACCCCTCAAGTGGTGCATGGATTTCAAGCCATAGCGGATTTAACCTGGCAATGCGGTACAAAGGGGCTGCCATATCAACACGCTGCCCAGTCACCACCATCTGCTCCAGCACCAAGCCATCCATCGGTGCGGTAATGGCAATTGCACTATGCATACCAGCGCTTGGACTGAGCTTATTAATTGCAGCATCGCTCATGCCCGCAAGCCGTAGTGTCTGTCTGCGCTGCGCCAGTTCGGCGCTGGCTTCTTCATGCGTACTTTCAGTCTGCAAATAACGGCGCTGTGGAATAATGCCTTCTTTCAACAGCTCAGCATCACGTGCCAGACTTTTAGCAGCCAGTTTTTTTTGTGTCTGCGCCTGTAAATAATCACGTTGCAGCCCCAATAAATCGGGGCTGGTGATACTGGCAAGCAACTGCCCTTTTTTAACACTTTGTCCAGCAGCCACATGTAGCTGGTTCAACAAGCCAGCTTGTGGCGCACTCACCACACGCTCCTGCCCCACTGGCACCACAATCTCCGCAGGAAAGCGCCTGCTGCTTAACACTGTATTTTTGCTGACGGGAGTAATCACTACACCCAGATTCTTTTGCTGTTGCAAGCTCATCACCACTTCATCCGCCTGCGACTGCGTCACAAACAAAAAAGCGCATGTACTGATTAAAAAATGATATTTCATGGTAGCACTCCCACTGTCTGGTTATAGCGGGCGATATCCCACTTAAGTTGTATTTGGCGCGTAGTATAAGCACGCGCAGCCTCAAAGGCCTGCGACTGCACGCGAAGCAGGCTAACTAAATCAGACTCACCCAGCTGAAATGATTTTTCACCTAATCGTGCATTTTCCTGAGCGATTTCATTTTGCTTGGCGGCGAGCACCAACTCGGCTCGGCTCACGTTCAAATTGTGCTCGGCCTCGTGCATGGCGGCCTCTAATGCCATTTTTAAAGATTCACGCTCTGTCAATGCATTACCCAACTCCAGCTCTGCTGCCGCTTTAATGGGAGCCGCGCGCGCCTCACCCCCAAAAGGGATACGCAATTTCACGCCCACACTCTCATTGGCCGTATTGTCAAAACCGCCTTTGACGCTACGCATATTCAATAACACTTGCATATGTTCGCGACTTTCCACCTGCGCTAAGGCACGTTCTGATTGCGCTAAATTCACTTTAGATTCTGCTTCCAGCCAGATAGGAGATTGGCTGTAGTTTTCCAGTGTAGATTGTGGCTCTTCAAAGTTCGCAGGCACTTCACGCAAGCCTGTCAGCAGATAATAGCGGTAGCGCGCATGCATCAACTCCGCCTCCGCACGCAATTGCTCTTTTTCTGCGCGTAATTGCTCCTGCTGTGCCAGCATGACATCAGTTTTAGCGAGCTCCCCTGCGCGGTGGCGCTTTTCAACATCCTGCTGCAATTTGTTGCTAAGCGATAACATATGCTTGGCCAAAGCAAGATTATTTTCATTAAACGCCACTTCCCATAACGCATCACGCAGTTGCCCTGCAACCTGCAACTTAGTGCTGGTTTGGCTGGCATCTAAATTAAACTTGCTGGCATCTGCAACTTTATGCCGGTTATTACGCTGATTAGGTAGCCATACAGGTAGCTCAAGCTCGGCCTGCCACTCACGCTCTCCTCTGCCGCTGCCCAGCGTGTCATTTTGATGTGTTAAACCAATTGCAGGCGCAGCGGGCAGCCAGGCATTGGCCATCAACTGTTTTGCCGAAACCACTGAGTTTCTGGAATGAAGCATTGCCTGTCTGGGGTTACGCGCATAAGTTTTTTCCAACACTTCTGCAACGCTTAAATTGGGATTTGCCACCAGTTCATCCAAGTGTTCCACTTGGTGTGTACCGGGTAAATCAACTTGTGTTTTTGACACTGGGTTGGCAAACTCACTTTGCGCTGGTGCGGCAAAAATATGATTGCTGACCGATATCAATAACGCTATTACAAGCCATCGCAGGCTGAAAATAGACATAGAAATCTCCTATAAGATTACACAATCTCATGCATTCATGGCATGAGATACGATTGCAAATTTATATGAAATTGGGAGGGGCGCGTGGCCGAGAAGCGGATCGCGTAAAGCGAAAAAAATCAGAAAATGTAATGGTGTAGTACCGCACCATCGGAATGGAGAGCAAAAGCATTGCCGCGATAAAAAGCATCGCAAAAACAGGCGCAGGCAAAGCTTCAGCCTGTCTAGTCAAACCTTTGTCAACACCTATGGTTTGCACCTCGTCATGCACTGCCTGTAAGGTAGGCATTGAGGTTTCAGTTTGCATCAGTCCGTGCATGTGCAAGCCATGACCTTGCGCGGGCGAATCGCCCTTGATATGGGCGTGGATAAACGGGCTGGCCACTTGCAACAACGCAAACCAAACCACAATCATCCATAAAAACTTTTTACCTAAAGCGCTTACCATGCGTTCAATATATCAGCTAATTTTAAAAATTACAAATGAATCATGCGGTTAAATCCCTACCATGTGTATGGGCTTGTATAATCAAGCCAAGCCTGCCATATGACTAGTAAGTGCGCTTTCTTGGTGTGTAAGTGCCTGCACCATGCTCAATATGCCTAAAAGTGATACGGCCATTATTTACATCATAAGGCGACAACTCCAATGTCACTTTGTCACCCGCCAAAATGCGAATATGATTTTTCTTCATTTTGCCACCAGTATAGGCAATTAAAGTATGCCCGTTATCCAAAGTCACACGGTAGCGTGAATCTGGCAAAATCTCAGTCACCATACCGCTCATTTCAATTAGCTCTTCTTTAGCCATCAAATACTCCTTACTAATAACCCCGGTATTGAAGCAAAAAACTCAAAACAATGAGCAAACTTAAATAATGTGGGAATGATAAAAAACGAACATACGCAAACGCACCCGCACTATAGGCCGAGACACCTAATTAAGCAAGCAAACATGAGAAAATAAACACATCAAAAACACACATTGCAGCTCCTACTCTTAAAATATATCGAAATAATGCTTGACACGGCTTGAAATAGTCCGTAAAAAGCAACGTAGGCGTTTGATTTTTTAATTTTTGGTCTTTTTTGGATTAAGTAGTATTTAAAAACCCGAACTTTCAGGGTGCCTCCCTTTTTTAAAAGTATGGAATAAGATATGGCAACAGGTTTAGTAAAATGGTTTAATGACTCTAAAGGTTTTGGTTTCATTACACCTGACGCAGGTGGTGACGATTTATTCGCACATTTCTCAGCTATCGTTGATAGCGGTTATAAAAGCTTGAAAGAAAACGATCGCGTTACTTTCGACGTAACAGACGGCCCAAAAGGCAAACAAGCTTCTAACATTCAAAAGGTTTAAACCCTAAAGAATACTAAAATGACCCTGATAGGGTCATTTTTTTTTGCCTGATACTTACAGAAACTTACAATATCTATTATTATGAAAATAGCCTTTGATTTAATATGCCAGTATACGCAACATCAAGGTTGGACTTTTTAAACGCATTACCACTTGTGACAAACGCGACAACGTGCAACAATCACCCGAACGGATGAATCAACAATAAGCACATGACTCAAAATACTAACGCTTTAGAAGTCGCAAGACAAACGCTACTCAAGCTCGCAAAGAGCCAAAAACCGCCAACTCCCGAAAACTATCGATTAGTTTATGATGAAATAGCGGGCACAGTTTCAGCAAAATCTGCCTCCAGCCAATTGGAGCATGTACTAGAAAAAGTCCTGATCGAAAAAGGCAAATCCGACGCCAAATACGCGGCGATGGCCACCAAGCTTGGTGGCCTGATTAATAAAAAAGATTACGCCAAACTTGAAGGTCTTTTACGCACACTGATTGAAGACTCTAGCGCCACCGCTGGCAATGCACAGTGGGGTAACCTACTACGCTATTTGCTGAAACAACTAGAGGTGAATCACACAGGAATCACCTTAAGCCGCAAAAAAGAAGGGCTTAACCGCGTTATCTTGAATTTCGGCGCCGATGCCAATGTTTTGGCGCAAAAAGTTCAGGCGCTGGTCACTTCTTGGGGCGAGGGGAAGCCTGCTGGCTTTGAAACTGCAGGCATAGATGAAGCCGACCATTCAAACAACACGGACCAAACCAGCAGCACTGCACATGAAGCATTGTCAACCACAGTGCCCAATACTGCCCCACACGACGCACACGTCGCGGATGCGCAACTGGCAGAGGCCTGGCGCGACATGTTACTTCGTACCATTAACGTAATGGTGATACCTCAGTTTCATGGCATCCCCAGTGCAGAGCATCGCGTAGAGGCCCTGATAAAACGTGCACTGGCTGCTAAAGATTTAACTGAAATCGCGCAAATTAACGAAATATTAAAATCCACGCTGCTAAGAGCTGAAATGCAAACTGACGCGCACAGACGCATGCAGGAAGCGCTGATTGAAATTCTGCGTTTACTGGTTTCCAGCATGGCAGAACTCACCATTGAAGATGAATGGCTACACGCCCAGATTTGCATCATCAAGGAAATCATTTCCAGCCCGCTCAAAATAGATACTATTTACAACGCTGAAAGCAGCTTAAAAGAGCTGATTTTCAAGCAATCTCAGTTAAAACCCAGCCTTAAAGAAGCCAAAGACACATTAAGAAACATGGTCAGCACCTTTGTGAGCCGTTTGGCAGATATTGCCAACAGTTCTGGTGACTACCAAAACAAGATTCAGCATTATCATGATCAGATTAACGAGACTGACGACATTGCTGAGTTAAGTACCATTCTTGAGCATTTGGTGGGCGACATTAGCGCCATGAGTGATGAAGCCAAACAAAATCACCAGGAACTGCAAGAGGCGCAGGCTAAGGCTGCGGAGGCTGAGAAAAAAATCAATGAACTCACGCTCAAGCTTGATTACATCAGCGAAGCTGCACATGAAGACTTTTTAACAGGCGCACTCAACAGGCGCGGCATGGATGAAGCCATCATCAGAGAGTTTGAGCGCGCTGATCGCCACGGCACTGCTTTATCGCTTGCCATGTTGGATATTGACCACTTTAAAAAAATCAACGACACCATGGGACATGCCACGGGTGACAAGGCACTCGCACATTTGGCCAAAGTGGTGAAGAGCATCCTGCGCAGCACAGATGTACTTGCACGCTACGGCGGAGAAGAGTTTGTTATCATGCTGCCAGGGTCTAATCAGGACGACGCCGTGACGGTTATTTCTGGTCTGCAACGTGAACTGACTAAAAACTTCTTTTTGCATAATAATGAGCGGGTGCTGATTACTTTTAGTGCAGGCGTTGCCGAGCGCACAACAGGAGAAGATATTAACAGTATTTTACCACGCGCAGATGCCGCTTTGTATCTTGCCAAGCAATCGGGTAGAAATCGCGTAGTTGGGGCAGAAAACCAAGAAAAGCACAACAGCCAATAAGACTTATCGCGCTGCAACGCAGACTTTATTTCGGCCTGATTCTTTAGCCTGATAAAGCGCGTCATCCGCACGATTTAACAGCACATCCATATTGTCATCTTGAGAGGCAACCGAAGCCACACCGATAGAAACCGTAAACTTAACTGGCAGACCATCTTTTAACGGCACATCGGCCGCAGCGATAGCACTTCTTAGCCGCTCCGCCACCTCGGTTGCTTCTTGTATTTCAGTTTCTGGGAGCAATATGGCAAACTCTTCACCGCCAATGCGGCCTATAATATCCACCTCACGCAAGGTGGTACGGCAAATCCCCGCCATTCTTTTGAGCACTGCGTCGCCCAATTTATGTCCGTGGCTGTCATTAATGCGTTTAAACCAGTCAATATCAATCATAAAAATTGCCAGAGGTTTCTCATAGCGCAAAGAACGTGCCAGCTCTTTTTCTGCCAGCTCCATAAAGTGACCTCGATTATTAACCTCCGTCAGGTAGTCTACATAGGCTTTTTGCCGCAACTCCTCTTCAAGCTTTTTGCGCTCAGAAATATCCATATGAATGCCAATCATCCTGAGTGGCTCATGGTTCGCACCCCAGTCAATCACCTTTGCTACGGCATATAGCCAAATCCAGCCACCCTCTTTGGTTTGACGTCGATACTCCGTGCTCACAGGCTCACTACCCTGCATGCAGCGCTGCAAAGCCGCCATCACTTCTGCGGCATCATCAGGATGCAAATTAGCCTGCCACTCTTTTAGATTGGTATGAAATTCTTGAGGTGTGTATCCCAGCATTTTTGGGTATTCATCGCTCACCTCAACCTCACCCGTGGCTACTTCCAAATCAAACCAGGCCTGATTAGCCGCAATCATGGCCAGCCGCGTTCGTTCTTCACTTTTACGCAGGGCGGCTTCTGTTAGTTTGATCTCTGTCACATCACGCGCAATGCCAAATAGACCGACCGCGTCACCTGATTTATCATAAATTGCATATTTACGATTATCCACCCAGCGCGTTTTGCCATTATGGTCAAGTACAGGCTGAATCTCACGCGCCATCGGCATGCACTGATTAAAAAGCTTCTTCTCTAAGGAGTAATAAATATCAGCATATTCTGCAGGAAAAACCTCATAGTCTGTTTTACCAATCAAATCCTGCCAAGTCTCTACACCATGCGTAATGTTAACCAGCGTTTGGCTGGCTCCCGTAAACGCATGCGCTTTGTCTTTGAAGTAAATGTAATCATCGGTATTTTCAAACATGGCTGTGAGGTTGGCAAGTGCGCGCGCTTCAATTAAAGACACACCCTGCGCCGACGATTTGTTGAGCGAGATTGAAATATGCGTAGTGAGCTCGCCAAAATCAGACTCTTTGCGGTAACGCGCGCTTAAAATCGCTATCTGACCGTCTTTTTTCACTAACCTTAAATTTAGCAGCAATGCCCCATTACCTGGCGCGTGCGAAAACAGCATGTCGCGCAGGTCTATATCATCCGCATGAAAAATGTCCCCAAAGCTAGGAGTTGAACTGATAAAATCCTGTGCGCTATAGCCTGTCAGCAGTTCGATATCTCCCTCCACTGTTTTACAGGATAATGTATCTTGCACCAATGAGAACGCTAATTGCGCCAGCATGGTATTTTGTTCTTGCGTCTGCATGGCCATGTTATTTGCTTTTTAACAGACTGTTGCAAAGGTCTTTTTACAAGTGTTATTAATCCACTTCTGAAACAATCATAATCCTTTATATTTGCCAATGCCAGCACAACCTAAACACCCAGCGCGAAAAAAGCAAAAAGCCCGCTTGCGCGGGCTTTTTGTTGCCTATCAGATGATATTACAGCGTTAAAACCCACTTCACAATCGTAGCGATGTCCGCATCTTTAACTTGTGGACTGTTTGCAGGCATAGGCATAGGACCCCAAACACCGCTACCGCCTTTTTTCACTTTTTCAACTAATTTAGCTTCAGCTGATTTGTCGCCTTTGTACTTGGCCGCAACATCTTTAAATGATGGGCCTAACACTTTTTGATCTACTGAGTGACAAGCTAAACAGCCGCTCTTTTGTGCCAATGCTTTTGATGCTGCGGCATCAGCAGCATAAGATTGTGATGCAACCAGCAGTGAACCAGCAGCAGCGATTGATAATAATAAAGCTTTCATGCTATCTCCTTGAATTAATTTGAACTCATGCTTAATCTATAATATTTTTTTATTTACAGCCTACTTATCATACCCATAATTTAAATTATGACAAGTGAACTAAATCAAACAATGCTAAATATTATTTCACTTGGTGCACTTGATTTGTGCGCCCCACTCAATTGGCATATCAACAATATGTTGTGAATCGTTAACGCCTGACCGTATGGGCGCGTTGACAACATGCAAAAAATCAACAATCACTGCCATTTGTATCAACCAGCGCGTTATAACGCTTCTACACTATATTCCACAGACATGGTATGCGTGCGGTTTGGTGAAATCACTACGGAATTCTCTAGCGCGTTGGCGGTTTCAACACAGACCGCTTTACGCCACTCGTCGCCACTGCCCATATCACCCATGGCCTGCGCTTTTTCTGCACCTGGCGACCAAACCACGGTAGTGTCGCTGCCCGATTTACCCACACGTATTACGCGATTATAAACAGGGTCGTGCACCAGGCAATCTGAATTATGATCCAAATAAACACGGTCAAACTCACCGTCAAATTTTAATACGTTATGTTCAACGTAGCGTCGATATTCACGCAGTTTGTCAGCGTAAATGCAGTCTTGCAGGCCAGTAATGCGCACATTGCCGACATCGCTCACGTTTAAATAGGTGTGAAACGCTTCACCAATCAAAAATGGATGAGCTGCTTTATTGGTGGTGGCAAGGTCAATTTTTAGGCGCTTGCCTATGGTTACCATCATGGTGAGCACATAGGCATAAGAGAGCTGGCGCTTTGCTTCTTGTGTTTCTATCATTTGCAGCACAATACGCGTGGCATCGGTTTCGGTTGAATCTACATCGACTAATTGCCATGGAATTACACGGGCAAACCCATGCGGGCATAAGGTGCTGTCGGTCGGGTGTGCGCCAAACCACGGCCAGCAAATAGGCACCCCCCCACGGATGGACCGGCCCTGCACGTAACGTGCATTTTCTGATAGCCATAACACTGGCTGTTTTTCACATTTGGGTTGCCATTGCATCACATGCGCGCCTTGCAAGGCTATTTTGGCAGTGGCAAGCGGGTTGTCTACTTCAATATATTGCAGGCCATTCGCATCTTCCGTAATTTTGATGTGCGGATGCAATGTTGAGCAGCCTTCTACGCCTTTTTTTCTAAAGAGATGGTCTTCTAACGAATCTAGTGTCATAACTTACCTTAAATTTTAAGCAATTGTAATTGCTATTTATTTCTTTCAATCTGAGATACATCGCGCACTGCACCGCGGGCTGCACTGGTGCTCATGGCAGCATAAGCACGCAAAGCCGGCGAAACAGCACGTTCACGGTTCACGGGCTTCCAGGCGTCTTTGCCTTTATCTTCCATTTTTATGCGGCGATGCGACATTTCTTCATCAGTCACAGCCAAATGAATCGTGCGATTGGGAATGTCAATTTCAATGGTGTCACCCTCTTCAACCAGTCCGATTGCGCCACCTTCAGCCGCCTCAGGTGATGCATGACCAATACTCAAGCCTGAGGTACCGCCAGAAAAACGGCCATCTGTCAGCAAGGCACAGGCTTTGCCTAGCCCTTTGGATTTCAGGTACGAGGTCGGATACAGCATCTCCTGCATACCAGGGCCGCCGCGCGGGCCTTCATAACGAATCACTACCACATCACCCGCTATAATCTTATCGGCAAGAATCGCCTCAACTGCAGCATCCTGGCTTTCAAAGATACGTGCGCGACCCGTAAATTTTAAAATGCTGTCATCTACCCCTGCGGTTTTCACAATGCAACCATCTTGTGCAATATTGCCATACAGTACAGCCAAGCCGCCATCTTGTGAGTAAGCATGGGCTTTGTCACGAATACAGCCTTCAGCACGATTATCATCCAGTGTCGGGTAGAGCATGCTTTGTGAAAATGCGATTGTAGTTGCAATACCGCCTGGAGCGGCACGGTAGAATTTTTTTACATCTTCATTGTTCGTAACTTTAATATCCCACTGGTCCAAGGCATCGCCCAATGTTGCACTATGCACGGTGGGAGTATCACGGTGAATCACACTGGCTCGGTCCAACTCGCCTAAAATACCCATCACGCCACCTGCACGGTGCACGTCTTCCATGTGGTATTTAGCCGTTGCAGGCGCCACCTTACTCACACAGGGCACTTTGCGTGAAATATGGTCAATATCACTCATGGTGAAATCCAGCCCGGCCTCATGTGCAGCTGCCAGCAAATGCAGCACAGTGTTAGTTGAGCCGCCCATGGCCACATCAAGGCTCATGGCGTTTTCAAAGGCTTTTAAGTTCGCAATACTGCGTGGCAATACCGTGTAATCATCCTGCTCGTAATGGCGCTTTGCCAGCTCAACAATCAAACGGCCTGCTTTCAAGAACAATTCTTTACGTGCTGAATGAGTGGCCAAGGTTGAGCCGTTGCCTGGCAAGCTCAAACCCAGCGCTTCGGTTAAACAGTTCATGGAGTTGGCGGTAAACATACCCGAGCATGATCCACAGGTTGGGCAGGCAGAACGTTCAATCGCATCACTCTCGGCATCACTCACATTACTATCCGCCGCTGCTACCATTGCATCTACCAAGTCTAATTTGTGCGTATTACCATTCCAATTGACTTTACCAGCCTCCATCGGCCCGCCAGACACAAACACAACTGGGATATTCAAACGCAAGGCCGCCATCAGCATGCCCGGGGTGATTTTGTCGCAGTTTGAGATACACACCAGCGCATCGGCACAGTGCGCATTCACCATGTATTCCACACTATCTGCAATCAGATCACGGCTAGGCAAGCTGTAAAGCATACCACCATGGCCCATGGCAATGCCATCATCTACCGCAATGGTATTAAACTCTTTGGCCACACCACCCGCTTTTTCTATTTCACGCGCAACGAGTTGCCCCATGTCTTTTAAATGTACATGGCCTGGCACAAACTGTGTAAAAGAGTTGGCAATCGCGATAATTGGTTTATCAAAATCGCCGTCTTTCATGCCGGTTGCACGCCATAACGCGCGCGCACCCGCCATGTTGCGGCCGTGAGTAGTGGTATGTGAACGATAAACAGGCATGATAAAAATCCGTAAATGTGTGAAAGATTGATAAAAATGTAATTTTAGACTAGCTGCGCTTAACTAGCCAAAGAAATGTGTGATTCGATGCTATTTTTGTACTGAATTTTGGCGCATCCAATTTGCAAAATCAGCTTCGACCATATCGCCTGATGCAACGGCCAGCATAGTTAAGGTAGCGTCTACCTGCGTCGCTTTTAATTTATAGCCATTTAACCCCAAAAACAAACCGACAGAAAGAAAAGCAGCTCTTTTATTGCCATCTACAAAAGCATGATTTTTAGCCAAACCAACACCATAGGCAGCGGCTAGTTCTGCAAAATCCGGGTTGCCATACATCGCTAAATTAACAGCGCGACTTAATGCGTGATCAAGTAAACCTTCGTCCCTAATTCCCGATGCTCCTCCATGTAACGCCAAACTCTCATCGTGCAAAGTGACGAGCAAACGCTTATCTACCCATCTGAATTGGGTCATGACTATTTTGCCAAAGCATTAAATGTATCGCGGTACTCACGCATGAACTCACGCCCGATATTAAGCTGCTCTTCAAAACTTGGGTCGTGTGGAGTAATGGTTACAGCACCCGGCGCATCGGTTAAAAACACCGTATCACCTTTTTCAAGCTTTAAACGTGATAGCACTTCTTTAGGCAAAATCAAACCCACAGAATTACCAATTTGAGTGAGTTTTAAAGTATGCATCATGCGCCTCTTTAGTCGGTTGTTATAACAATTGTTATAATATCCTAAATTTTATACAGATACAATTGATGCTAAATTTCAGATTCTGACCTATGTCAGAATGACATGGGCTGATTATGCCTATCGCTCTAAGCATCCTTAACTTGTTTTAGCTACTCACCCTGAATTTGTTTCAAGAGCTCCACATTCAGTGTCAACTGCGGCGCGACAGATTTACAACACATCCAGTGGGCTACTCACTCCGCGCCCGCCTTTATTCAACACATGTGTGTATATCATAGTTGTGCTTACATCGCTATGACCTAACAACTCCTGCACCGTGCGAATATCATAGCCGCCCTCTAACAAATGCGTAGCAAAACTATGGCGTAGCGTGTGCGGCGTTGCCAACTTGGTCATGCCTGTCAAGCTCACCGCTTTTTTAACCGCACGTTGCACTGTCTTTTCATCTGCATGATGACGCCGCACCTTATTAGAACGTGGGTCAACCGATAACTTAACGGACGGAAAAACATACTGCCAAGCCCAAGCCTTACCGCCACCAGGATATTTTCTATCCAATGCCATTGGCATAAATACATCGCCATAACCAGCGCTTAAATCTTCATGATGCAAAGCCTGCACTTTTAATAAATGCTGCTTTAACGGCTCAACTAAACTAACAGGCAACATCGTCACTCGGTCTTTAAAGCCTTTGCCCTCGCGCACCAAAATCTCGCGCCGCGCCAAATCCACATCTTTAACACGCAAACGCAAGCACTCCATCACACGCAAACCGCTACCATAAAGCAAACTGGCAATCAGCCACATGGTGCCATCCAAACGGTTAAGCATCGCCTGCACCTCTTCCTTTGTCAGCACAACCGGCAAGCGTTTTGGCACTTTCGCCTGCGTGACGTTATCTAACCACGGCAACTCAATACCTAACACCTCTTTGTATAAAAACAATAAAGCGCTTTTGGCTTGATTTTGTGTGCTTGCCGAAACATTACGTGAAACTGCTAAAAAACTTAAAAAATCCTCAACCTGTTCCGAGCCCATTTCTTTAGGGTGACGCTTGCCATGATGCAAAATATAGCGTTTAATCCAATCTACATAAGCCTGCTCTGTGCGACGGCTATAATGTTTAACCCGAATACGCGCCACCACTTGATCTAACAGCTTTGGCTCGGCATTTACTACAGGTGCGTTAGTCATATTCAATTCACCTAATAATTGGTGTAATAAAAGTTAATTAACAATTGATTTTATTATGTATTTAAAATATTACAATAGATTAGAAACCAGTCCTACTAAAATTTTAGAGACGGATTTGGGGTCTACTTTACGTTAGG
>JAQTXW010000086.1 GCA_028688575.1 Methylotenera sp.
ATCCATTGTGATGTACTGCAAATTCTATTTGCCCAATCTACCCATACTGAACATTGACTAGGTATAACAGCGCCAGAGTATGTAGCGGCTGTTTTTGCTTGTCTCGCCCAGCTAATGGATTGGCAAGTTACTCACAAGTGTAAGAAGTATCTGAAATAGTCGTAGAGAAGCAACTAGAAGTAACAGTTGATGCAACAGCTACTGGAATACTCCCTGATGGACAACTACATGCCCCTGTCTTAGCATTAACTCTTAAACATGCAGGACTTGCACATATAGAGGCACTTACTGTTCTATATTTATATCCACCATTCCCAGCACTATAAAATCCACCACTGCCACCACCTGATGCTTTTTTCCAGCTACTGGATTGGCAAAGTTAATTTATTCGGAATTATGTAGCAACCGCACAAAGCAAATTCGCCTCATCCCAGTAAAATAACCCCTATTAAGAATCGTATCATGGGGAGATGTATGGGACACATCCACACTATATCTGGGTTAGTCAGCAAGCGCTCGGAAATGGCAGGGCTGGTCGAACACCACCAGAAGGAAATTGAGCGCCTTCGGCAAGGCCTGTACCAGATTGATGCCGCGATCCGTATTTTTGACCCTACTTATCGTATCAGATCTATCAAGGCAACGGAATACAGGCGCTACAGTCGCATTTTCAAGAAGGGAGAGTGCTATCGTCTGTGTCTTGAATCGCTACGTTGTGCAGATGATGTTCTAAGCACTACGCTCATTACTGAGATCATCATGCACAAGAAGAAATTGACGCATGACCAGAAATCAACGATCACGGATAGCGTGAACAACTCACTCCGTTTTGCCGAACGCAGGGGCATCGTCCAGCGCGCTGGCATGGATGGCATAAGCATCCGCTGGAAGCTCGCGGAGTAAGTTCAATATGTCACAGCCCCACGCTATTTCAGCACTTACGGACAAGCGAGCAGAATTACTAGGCTTGATCGAACATCATCAAGCGCATATACAGCGCTTATCAATTAGCGTAGATCAGCTGGATGCAATAATGCTGCTGTTTGACGCTGATTATGACTTCAAGAAGGCTAAATCCAAGGGGATACGTGTTATTAATCCATGGTTCAAGCAGGGTGAAGTGCCTCGATTGCTACTAGAATTACTTGGAAGGTCAGAACAGCCAATAACGACCACGCAATTGACTGATA
This sequence comes from Methylotenera sp., assembly GCA_028688575.1. GTDB lineage: Bacteria > Pseudomonadota > Gammaproteobacteria > Burkholderiales > Methylophilaceae > Methylotenera. The sequence continues at coordinate 1,191 of JAQTXW010000086.1, forward strand.
CACTCATTCAAATGAAGGGTATTGATGTGGCTGGATTGAAAGAGCGCGACCGCTTGAGCAAGCTGGTTTTTGGAGCACTTAAACGCATGGCAGATAGACATCAAGTCAAATCCACAGGCAAAATAAAAGGTGCTGGCGGTGGTGTAATGTTATGGACACTGTTTTAGGCAGCCAATCTTTCGGTTAAACGTCTATTGCCCTGCCAGTATCCGCACCAGTCACGGTGAGTTTTTGTTTTAGCACACTTGCTGGCAATGTCATTAAAGATTCTGCCATTCGCCCAGCGACGGGTATCTTCACGGTAAGCTGCTTCATTGGCGTAGTTAGCGAGATACTCATTGCCGAACTTATGCACTTGGCCGTATTGCATGCGGCGGAAACGTGCAAAGTAGCTTTCTGCAAGATTGTTGGTAGTGCCATCATCAGCGCGATACTCAATACTGTGATTGACACGCCTAGTGTCATAACGTGCATGTAATGGGTCATAGGCATTAGCTTCGTCGGCACACACAATTGCGCCACGGCTTACAAATCTATCTGCCAGGTTAATAACATCGGCTTGGTTCTCACTTTTAATCACGAAGGTCAAGGTCTTTTTACCGCCCACATTGCCACTCACACGTCCACTGGCTAATTCCTCACACTTTTGACGCATCACAAACACGCAGCGCTTATTGGGCTTTTGATGCTTGGCTAAACGGCGGTCTATACGATCTTCTTTCTTGTTTTTAGGACGGATATGCCCGTTCACATAAGCACCATCCATATGAATTTCACCATCTAACTTATCAAGTTCGCGCTGCTCAATCAGGGACTCACGGATTTTATGTGCCAACACGAAAGCGGTTTTATATTGCACGCCAAGGTCGCGGCTTAACTGTAGAGCTGATATGCCTTTTACCGCATTGGCGTAAATGGCAATCGCTGCCAGATAGACGCGTAACGGCAACTTATGAAAGGCAAAGATAGTGCCACTGGTAACCGAGAAAGTGTGACTGCAATCCTTGCAACGCCATTGCTTACGAGTACGCTGAAAATAATGCTTGCCTACTATTCCGCATACCGGACATGCCACTTCATCGCCACTACCCCAGCGCAATTCTTTAAACACCTGGAAGGCTTCTTGGTTAGTCATCTCGAATACACGACGTACTGACAATGTACGGGCTTGAGCTGAAAGTAAGAAATGTTGAGACATAATTAATTGCATTCAATGTTGTTCGTATGTCTTTATTGTACATAAATATGTATGTTGTGCAACAATAAAATACATAAAATTGAATAATTAAGATATATATCTATCTTTTATAGATATATTTATTTACTTATAGCCGATAGTATGTTCTAATGAAAGCTAAACTTAATGTAATAAGGTTTTTAATGGAATTGAAAGAACTAATCCGTGGCGCACGCGCTTTAGTCGAGGCTAAGGAAAAAAGGTCTATTACCCAGACGGAGATGGCTGGACGCATAGGTATTGGTTATCGCACCTATTTGGAATACGAAAGAGGTACAAATGCGCCTTTGGCAATGAAGGCATTGTTGAACTTGCTGACGTTACTTGACGATCAGGAGGTGGTAAGAGTGGTGCGTGAGTGGACGCAACATAAGGAGGTGGCAAATGAACAGCATCAATAAAATGGAGGTGCTTGGGAAAGCTGGCGGCTTATCATCCTCTAACCCAATACCAAAATACCATCGTCAACAATATTTGTTAGCCCTGCTGGAGCTTGCAGGCGGCGTGTTGAGCAAAATGGATTTACAAAAACTGTTGTTTCTTGCTGAACAAGGAACAAAAAATGCACACTACGACTTTATCCCTTATCACTATGGGTGTTATTCGTTCCAAGCACAGTCCGATATTGAGTTAATGGAATCACGTGGCTGGCTAACGATTGATGGTAACCACCTTAACTTAAATGGCAGTATTGTCCGTCATCTGACACAGTCAGTTATACAGCACATTAAATACATACTCGCTAAATACAATGCGTATCGTGGCAATGAGTTGGTGCGCTATATTTATGAGAACTACCCTTACTTTGCGATTAACAGCAAAATCGCAAAGACCATATTAAGCCAAGAGGCCTATCAATCGGTACAGCAAAGTGCTGAGAGCCTTGGCCAAGAGCAAAGTGTGTTATTTACCATAGGCTATGAAGGTCTGACTCTAGAGCAATATATTAACCAACTGATAAAAAACGATGTAAAGCTATTATGCGATGTGCGAATTAACCCGCTAAGCAGAAAATTTGGTTTCTCTAAAAGCACATTAAGCCATGTTTTACCGCAAATCGGCATCGGTTATATGCATGTTCCAGAGTTAGGAATTGAATCTGAAAAACGCGCTCATCTTGAAGAAAAGCAAGATTATACGAGACTGTTTAAGGCGTATCGCTTAACCCTTCCGCAAAAGATAACAGGCATTGATAAAGTTAGGCACCTATTAGAGCAACATCAACGTATAGCACTTACTTGTTTTGAAAAAGAGCATGATGAGTGCCATCGCCACTGTGTGAGTGACCATCTTATGCAAACCGACAATGCTGTTAAAGTGGTTCACTTATGAGCGAAACGCGCAAAGTTTTTATTACTGTAAAAACCTACCCAACACTATCAAAAAGTTATGATGAGTTGGTATGTACCGCAGGCATTTTAGATGACGGCAGTTGGATTCGGGTATATCCATTACCATTTAGAAAGCTAGATTACGAAAACCGTTATCAAAAATATCAATGGATGGAACTGCCAATCGAGCGCAATTTAGCTGATCCAAGGCCGGAAAGTTTCAAAGTCACCGATTTGTCAAAAGTTAAACTGATTGGCACACCCATCGGCACGGAGCAAGGGTGGTTGGCTAGAAAGGAAATTATCTTTGCAAAAAACAAGGCTTATACAAACCTGGAAGCGCTTATCAAGTTGGCTAACGATAATCATCTATCACTCGCCACATTCAAACCGACACGCTTATTAGATTTTGTGGTGGAAGAAACTGAACGCGAATGGGGTGCCGAGCATTTGGAAACCCT